>NZ_CP192073.1:0-88628 GCF_050942315.1 Nonomuraea sp. CA-143628 | reverse complement strand
GTAGTGCCTCCCCGAGGTCGTACGCTGTACGGGAGGCGGCTCAGGGTGCTGTCGAGGCGAGTGGGTCGAGGGCGGTTCTCCATGGCGGTGGAGGGCCGCTCTTCGCGTTCAAGATCAATCTATCGGTATTGTCGCAGGTGGCATTCTAGCGACCTGCGACAACGCGGAGCGCGCACAGCACCTCATGAGCGCCCTCTCTTCCAGTTCCGGATGCGCTGCCGAAACGTCGCGGGACGCCACACCACGCCGAGCGCGTGCCCGCCCAGATGGGGTCGCCGCCACCCACCGAGACGGTCGCACACATCGCAGGCGTCGCCGATGCGCCACAACGCGCCGCACGGGCAGCGCCACAGGTCGCCGAGCCGTCCGTCAGGGCCAGTCGTCCGCCATTCGGTCGCGGGCTTCGCATCGCCTTGCTGCGGGTGGACGCTCATCGATGCTGGCGCTTGGTAGACGAACTCGCGCGTGGGCTGTTCGCAGCGGTGTTCCTGCGAATGATTGGCTCTGTGCACCCAGGTCACGTCTCCTCCAGTAGGTCGGTCTGTCCCTGGCAGTCTCCTCCGTCACGCCGAGAGAAGCGCGGTGGGGAAGGCGGGATGATCCCGAGCTTCTCGGCGCAGTCCAGGCCGAACCCGAGGTCGCGAGACTCCCGCTTCCATAAGGGCTGTCTACAGGCGCCGCAGCGGATCAGGGTGAGGTGCGACACGTCGAGGTTGAGGAGGTTCACGGCTCTTCCTCGGGTGCCTGCTGGAACAGCTCGTTCGCCAGCCCGTGAAGGATGTCGCCCATGTTGAGCGCTACCCTGGCGAGGATGGCAGGGTCCACGTCGGGGAGCCGGTGGCGGAGCGCTTCCACCATGGCGGCCCTTACCCGCCGTTCGGCTATCTGCGCCGGCGTCGGCGCGTCGATGAGCCCGGCCAGGTTGAGCGCCTCGTCCTTGTCGATGCCGAGCACGTCGGCGAGGCGCGTGATGGTCTTGGCGAGCGGGACGTTGACCTGGGTCGCCAGCCGGTCGTAGGTGACTCGACCGATGGTCGCCTTCTCGCACAGCGCCATCTTGGTCATGCCGAGCCGCGCCCGCTCGATTTCGGCGCGTCGGTAAAAGGCTGCCGCTACTGCGGTCACTGCTCCTCCTTCGCCTTGCGTGCTCTCCACACCCTCACACACCAGCCGCAGCAGTCACCGGCCTCCGGGTACAGCCTGCCCGAACCGCGCCTGACCGGGTGGCCGGACCGCTTCAAGCCTGGGCAGGTCGGATAGATGTGGTCGTCCAGATGGCCCACGTACCACTCGTCTACGCCCTCGAACTGTGCCGCGAGTTGGGTGTCAGCGGCGTCGAGGGCGAGGACGATGAGCGAGTCAGCCACGGTCGGCCTTCTGAACGTCGAGCGCCCGCTCCTCCCACCAGAACGGGTCCTGGATGGCGCAGTTCACGAACAGCGGGGGCTGGAGCCGCCGGGCCACCAGGTCCGCGCGGTGCTCGTCGAGCACATGGTCGGTCCCGTTCTGCGCGGCTTTCCGCGAGAGGTTCCACGTGCCGGGGATGATCGCGCCGCACGTGGTGCAGCGCATGATCTCGATGTCTTGCATGACCAGCGGAAGACGCTGGGGCACGGACAGGGGCGGCTCAGCCACGATCGGCCTCCGTAGTGTCGTCGAGAGCGGCGAGGACGGCGCGTCCGGCGTCGGCCATCACCGTGTCCGCCATGCTGTCGCCCCAGTCGTCGTCAGGGGCGAGGGCCCTCCACTGCTCTCCCAGCTCACGGACGCGGGCGTTGCCTGCCTCGGCCTTCTCGGCGCGTTCCCGCCACGACAGGCCGTAGTCGGTGAGGTTGATGATCTCTGATTCGGCGGCACGGATCCGCTGCCACTGCCTCTCATCGCACTCCTTCCAGATGTCGCGCTCGGCACGGTGCTTGAGCCGGTCAGCTTCCATCCGATCGAGCGCGGATTCCAGTTCTCGGCGCAGCGCGGCCAGTTCCTCATCTCGTACGGCCATCACCAGGTCGAGCGTGTTGGTGGCGGCGAGCGCTTCGCGGTAGCGATGGCGGAGGTCATCACTCACGGCTCTACCCCTCGCGCTGAGCAGTAGTTCTTCGCGTCGGCGAGGCAGTCCGACAGATCGCCGTACCATGCCGGATCGTCGTCTAGATCGACAGCGACGCGGAGTTCAGCGCCACCCTGGTGGTCGCAGGCTCCGATCGTTATCTGCACGCCTGCGGCAATCAGCCACGTCAGCGCGTTGGTTATCGCCTCGGCCTTCTCAGCGCGTTCCCGCCAGTAGCCCGGGTCGGAGTCTCGGATGGCGATCACGATGTCAGCGAGGCGAACGGCTTCTCGGCGTGCGGCTTCGCCTGGGTACTGGTCTTTGGGGATGTGCTGGAGAACCACGTCGATGACGCGCTGGCGGAGGTCGTCAGCCACGGCCCAGCTCCTCGGTGATCTCTACGTCGATGCCAACTCCGGCGCGAGCCAGCCAGTAGACACTGCTCACCTCCACGATGGCGTCGGAGTACTTCCGGTCCAGTTCCTGCACGTCCACATCGAGCTGGTCGAACGGGACGATGCTCCTATGGTCCGGTCTGCTGCGTGACCTCCAGACTGCCCAGGCGTCGTGGACGTCCTCCATGCTGGCGTTTACGCCCTTCGTCAGGGCGAGCAGGGTGTACAGGTCGAGCAGAGAGGGCTCCAGGCCGGGGAGGCGGGCTGCGAGCGAGTCTCGGACGTCATCCACGTAACTCATCAGTGGTCCTCTCGGGTCGTGCGGCAAGCATGGAGTCATTACTTGTGGGCGCGACATAGTGGACGAGCCCAGCCATGACGAGGTCGAAGGCGGCGCCCTCCGCGCGGGACGGCGGGAGTTGCTGTTTCAGCACTTCAACCGCCTGCGCGCGGTTCAGGGCGCGTCCGCCTGCCGCGTGCAGGGCTTCGGCGCAGCGTTCGGCGTCCGGCCACGACATACGTCCTTGAAGGACCGCAGCGGTCTGCTCTCGGTCGTCAGTCACGGTGGTCAGCCTCCTCGGGAAGGGCAGCGCGGGCGGCGGCGAGTAGCCGGTCCTTGGCGTGCAGGTGGGCGGCGAACGTCTGCCCTGTGCTGACGGCTGTGACAGCGGACAGGGCGTCGATGATGTCCTCAGCGGAGACGACGACCAGCCCTGCGCCGGCCAGAGCGTCCACCACGATCCGGGCGGCGTCTTCGGCTTGCGCCCCGGACAGGTACAGGCGGTGTCCACGTTGCGCCTGCTCGATCGCTGAGGGCTTCAGGCAGAGCTTGAAATGCTCGCGGAGCGCCGCCTCGATCACCTCAGCTGGAGTCACGGGCTTCTCCCTCAATCTCGTCGGCGACCGCGAGGAGCACGGCCACGACGCTGTCTCCCGCAACGAGCCGCTTGTGTCGGGACTTGAACGCTCGCCAGGCGTCCATCGGGTACGGGCCGCTGTCATCGACGATGGCGCGAATCTCCTCGGCCACCTTGCGGCGTTCGTCGGCTCGGATGTCCTCCTCGTACGACGGACCGCGACTCTCGGCGAGGTCGCCGAGAAGGTTCTTGATCTGGCGAGGTTCCTCAGGCACGGCTGCTCCTCTCGTAGCGGCGGACAGGGATACCGGCTTTCTCAGCGAGATCAGCCGCGTGGGACGCGCCACGAGAGGCGTCGACGATGAAGGCGAGCACCAGGTCGGCGCCGAGCGCGATCATCTCGGCGTTGCGGGCGTACCCGGCGCCGCGACCGGCGGGGCCGTTCCAGTCGGCTGGATGGCGTTCGACGAGAACGGGCGTCCACTCCCCTGCGTTGCGGAAGGCGGCCCACTGGTCGGCGATTCGGTCGGCGCCGCGCGAGCAGTCGCCGTGCACGAGGACGATCGTCTTGTGCTGGAACAGCAGCTCGCTGAGCGCGAGGTGGATGACGCCTTCGTCGTCCCACCTGCGGCTGCCGGTCACCAAGACCCGGAACGGGCGGGCGGCTTCTGCCGGGATGGGGTCAGGCATCGCCATCGCCCGCGTACTCGCGGGCCACCCGATGGATGACGTTCATGTATTTCCGGTCGTACTCCTGCACCTGCAGCGGCAACTGGCCGAACGGCACCAGGGAGCGGTGGTCTCGCCGCCCGTCCCCGGCCTCGAACCAGAGCGACCAGGCGTCATGCACGTCCTCCATGGTCGTTTCGCTGCCCTTGGACAGCACCAGTAGGGCATACAGCCGCGCCAGCAGCGAACTGTCGATGTCCATCTCGGCCTTGAGCGCTTCGATGATGGGAGTCACGTACGGAGTGGTGATCTCAGCCATTGGGGAGTCTCCTCGCGAGTTCGATCAGTACGGCGGCGTGGCAGTAGTCGGGTTCGCCTTTCGCGGGCGCCGGGCACCAGCAGGCGAGATCCTTGCCCGCAAGCTCTCGCCGAATCTCCTCCAGGGACGGGTAGGCGTCGCCGTAGCGGCCGTTGAGCAGGTCCCACTCGAAGAACTTCGCCGCGAAGTAGCGGGCCGTGTCGAGGTCGTTGTAGGCCGGGCCGCCGCTGATGTCCATCGGACTGCCATGGACTCGGTACATGCGGCCGCCGCGTTCGCTGCGCTCGGGCGTGATGCGGATCGGGTTGCCCCAGCGAGTCGGGCGGCCCACATAGGTCGCCCCCTCGGGCATGCGCCAACCGCGCGTCCTCTTGCGCTGGATGCGCTTCGGCTCTCGGGGCTCAGCCACGGCGGGGCTCCCCCTTCAAGATAGGCGTCCACGGTAGGGCGAGCCCGTCGCCCGCCCGACGCGGAACCATGTGGATGTGCAGGTGGAAGACCGATTGAGTCGCCTCCACCCCTCTGGACGTGATGACGTTGCACGCATCGGCCTCACCAGCCAGTTCAGCGGCGGCAGCCATCGTCAACGCGGACACCGCCGGGTTGTCCGCCACGTCCCGTACGTGGACTGCGGGGACCACCAGCAGGTGCCCGTCGGTGACGGGGTTGAGGGGCTTGAAGGCGATCACGCCAGGCCACGTGCGAACGATGTGGGCGGGCGCGCGGTCAGCGACGATCTCGCAGAAGATGCAGCGCTCTCGGGGCTCGGGAGAGGTCACCGTTCCACCTCCCGAACCCGGTACAGCCAGGAGCAGACGACAGCCACCGTGGACATGTCTCCGTACATCGCCAGCCAGTCGACGATGCGGCGGTCGTAGGCGCCCAACTCCACGCCGGCCAGCGCTGCGTACAACGCCTCCTTGCCTGCGCCGGTCAGCGTCTCGGGCCGTTCCACTCGGATCGCCCGCATCGGTTCTTGCTCGATGGGGCCGGTAGGGATGTTGACCTCAGCCACGGGTCAGTCCTCCTTCGGGGAGTCCGGGGAGGCGGCGAGCAGTGCCGTAAGGCGGACGTACATGACCGACACGTGCGGGTCGAGGATGCGGGCAATCTCGGCCGCCTCCACCCAGACGGCCTCGGCTTCCGATTCGAGGCGAGAGCCATCGCCGGGAGGCTCCTCCCCCGCTCGTCCGGTCAGATCGACGCTGTACAGGTCATACAGGGTGTCGGCCGACTTCGAGGCGTACGCCCGCCCGAGGTAGATCAGGTCGCTGCGCCGGATCGCGTAGCCGCCTTCCTCCCACAATTCGCGTACCGCATCGTCGGCGATCTCGCCGCCCTCGTACCCTCCGGTGAGCGCCGACCGGATCGGTTTGAGGCTCCAGCAGGGCGTCACCTCGGACTTGATCAGGTACTCGCGGCCATAGTCGGCGTCTCGGTTGGGCAGGACCGCGACGATCCGCCCCTCGCAGCGGGACTCGTGGCTGTAGACGTAGCCGTTCACGCCCTTGGCGGGCTCGCGAAGGACGCGCAGAGACAGCCACTCGTTTTCGTGCAGGACCTCGATCACGTTGTCTCCTTGATCGGTTGGGGGTCTTGGTCTTGGCGCTTCCTCTGCGGTCTGAGCGCTGTCCCGGCAAGGTCCGGGAAGGAGGAAGCCGGGAGGGTCAGTTGTCGGCGAGATGGCGGTCCGCCGCGAACAACCGGAAGTCGTTCCCACCTGCGGCAAGCCACGCCTTGTACGCGGCGCGGTCGTCACAGGAAGGGCACTCCGGATCGCTCTTGGCTTCCGGGTGGAAATCGCAATAGGCGTGGTTGGCCAGCCGGGCAGCCAGCCGCCCTGCGAGTGCCGCCAGCGCCTGTTTCGTGAGCGACTTCTTCATGTCGGTCTCCAGCGGTTGTCGGCTGTCCCTGGTTCGAGAGACCGGGGACGGGGAGGGGTGGCCCGGCATAGAGAGAACCGGGCCAGGGAGGTCAGACGTCCAGGTCGAGCAGCTCAGCCACCTCGGCGGCGTCCCGGCGCTCGACTTCGGCGAGGTAATCGCGCTCCAAGCACTCGTCACGCCACAGGGCTTCGTCAACGGTTCGGGCGAAGTGCTCGGCATCGTCCTGTGCTCCCTGGATTTCGCCCAGGTCGGTGGACTCGTCGTATCCGTGGTTGCCCATGAGGCCCATGGCGGTCTCCTTGGTCGTCGAGAGGTTTAGGGGTGGCCCCAGGAGAACTGGGGCCGGAGGGGGAAGGTCAGGCGTTGGGCGCGGGCGGGAAGTGTGTGGCACCCATCTGGCATGGACCGCAGCAGCGATCATTGAACGCCTCCCGTGTGGCCAGGCAGGTCGTGAGCGGCGTACCACAGGACCCGCACGTGCCCTCGACGGCGGACGAGTCCGGGATCTCGTTCAGTGCCGTCTGGAGCTCACGGATGAGGCAGCGGGCGGCAAACGGGCGGATCACGCTGCCGATGCTGTGGCCGGGTGTGGTCTCTACCTCGAAGCGGAGCGCGGCGGCATCGTCGGTGCCTGCGAGCGGCGGGACGATCTGGGCGTGCGCGGACGGTTCGCGCCGCTCGGGCTCCGGGTCAACGTCTCGGTAGTTCTCGTGGTTGAAGGCCATCTCGACTCCTTGGTCAGTTGCTGGGGATCAGCGCGCCTCGGCAAGCAGGGCGTGAAGCCGCTCAATGTCGCGCAGCAGGTCGGGCACGTGCTTGAGCGCCTCTCGCGTGTAGACGCCCGGCGCGGGGGCTTCCAACTGCGACGCTTCGTAAGCGGCGTGGATGTGGTCACGCTGGTTTTCGGTCAGGAAGTCGCTCATCACTTCTCCGGAGGTTGACGGTCGGGTGTGGTCGTCAGGGAGAGAGCGACCCGAGGGCCCTCCCCTCGGGCCCGGGATGGTCAGAAGCGGAAGTTGAGCTCCTCGACCCGACTGCCGCACAGCCTGACGATGTTGGCGCTCAGCCAGGTGTCGCAGATTCCGCCGATCGTGGTCTCGTCACAGTCGCGGGCGATCTGAGCGACCAGGGCGCAGAGCTGGTACGGGGTGTACCGCTCCTGGATGAGGTTGGAGCAGACCGCGTTCATCCGGCCGGTGCTGATGCTCTTGTGCAGGGCCATGGCCACCAGGCGGATCCGGGAGGTGACGTCGCTGAGGTCGGATCGCATCAGCGAGCACAGCACCCGGGCGTAGCGGGGCACGTCGTACTGGCCCAGAATGTCCCAGCCCTCGCGGTCCTTCATCACGAACTTGCGGGTGCGGGGGGCAACGCGGATGGCCTTGGCGATCTCGCGGGCGGTCATCGTCTCGCTGGTCTCGATCGTGGCGGTCATCTCGTTCTCCCTGGCTGCTTGTTGTTTCTGTAAGTACAGATTAGAGTTTCTGTAAGTACACCGCAAGAGGCAATCTGGAGTTGATGATGGATTTCTGTAAGTACATCCGCGATGATCAGCTCATGGGGAGACCAGCCACCGGGAAGACGCCCGTCCGCAACCTCCGAGTCCCGGACTCGATCTGGAAGCCAGCCCTTGAGAAAGCCAAGGCGGAAGGCACAACCCTCACGGAGGTCATCACCCGCTTCCTGATCAGGTACATCTCGACGCCCCCGCGCAAGACGCCTCCCACCGGCGAGTAGCGGCGGACGTAGTCGGCGCTGCCCTTGGTCACCGGAACCTCACCCTGCGACCTGGGCCAGCACCCGGCAGCCCACCACCGTGCCGTCGCTGTTGCGGACCTCGCCGTACGGCACGAGCAGGTCCTCACGGCCCTGCTGCCCGAGAGCCAACGCCAGCGACACGACGTAGCGGATGCCCTCGGCCGGCTGCGGAAGGTCGTGTGCGTGCCCGTACTCGACGCCTTCGATCGGCACTCCGCAGAAGATCTCCCACGTGCCCAGGTCGATCGTGGCGAGCCGGGCGACGGTGCCGGACGGTGCGATCTCCTGCAGTAGGCCGGTTGTCAGGTCGTCGATCCGGTCCGGCGTCTCCGGGTGGTAGATGCGGATCGGGTGGGGCGTCAGGTTGACGATCTCGGAGGCCATCAGCGGGACACCTCGCCGTCCTGCTCGGATGCCCGACGCTTTGCGAGCGCCTCGCCGGTAGCCTCCGCCGCCCGCAACGCCATCCGCTCGGCCATGTGGCGCAGGTCGTCCACCGAGAACTTGTCCTGGTCGTTCTCCGGCGCGAGGACCATCACCTCGGGCGGGAGCGAGCCATCGCGCCAACCGTGCGCCGCCTTCCGGCACACCTCGGCAGCCTCCGCCTCCGCGTAGCGGCCCGCCTCCCAGACATCACCCGTGTATCCCGCCCTGTTCGGCCTCCACCAGGCGCCGTGCTCGTTCGACCAGACCAGGTAAATGCGGACTGGCGGCTCTTGGATCTCTCTCACCGTTCGATTCCTCTCTCGATTCTTGCTTTGCTGGATGCTTTCTTGATCGTCTTTCCGTACTGGTGATCTATCTACGAGGCGTTGAGAGCCCCGTAGAACCCGCAATCCAGGGGGTGGGCCCTAGCGAGAGACCTGAGACGGCTCTACGGCCGTCACAGATGCGCCTGAGGCTCGCGCAGAGCCCTTCGCGTCCGAAGCGAGCACCGCCAGATCGAACTCGCCATCCCTTACGCCAGCGAGGAAAACCGCCCACTCGTCCGCTGTGAAGACGTGACAAGGGCCCTCCGGGTCCTTGCCATCCCGCATCGCGACGTCGCCGTCGTCGAGCGGCATAACCTCGACGCAGTTGCTCGCGCCTTTGCAGCGACTGGACTTCCGCCAGACCGGGCGGCTCACGAGGCGGTCCTGTTCAAGACCCGAGCCACAGCCAGGGCGTGATCGAAGCAGTGGCACGCCGACCACCCGCACGCGATGCGGTCATGTCCGGCAGCGAGCCAACGGCCACATTCGACACTGCCGCTGTGGACGAAGCCGCTGCGGCGATGGGTTCCGTCGCCGCACGTGAGCATGGCTTCATGCCACCTCGCCTCGTTGTCGATCCTCTCGGCCGTGGCCTCCAGCCAGGAGGCGAGAGCCTCCCGAGCGTTGAGCAGTGTCGCGATAAGCCTGGCGAGGACGCGGTCCCGGGCGTCGAAGTGGACGCAGTTCCGGCAGATCGCCTCCGACTCCTCGTGGTTTCCGCAGAGGGTCACGATGGCCGTTTGCGGCAGCACCTCAGCAGTCACGTGCGACAGCAGGTGCTCGCGGGCTCGCGCCGCCGCCTCTCGGAGCTCGTCGGCGATCGTCTTCTCGGAGGTGTCAGCCATGCTCGGCCTCCTCGCCAGCAGACGCTCCGCCTGACTCCAGCAGACTCGCGGCCAGGCCCATCGCCGCGGCCTGGATTACCGCGGCGATACCGCCCGTCCTGCCCGCAGAGACGTCGGCGACGGCGTCGTTCAGGCGGGGACTGGCGTAGGCGCGCAACTCGGCGACGCAGCGGGCGCGCTCGTCAGCACGGATCGCCGCCTCGCTGACCGTCGCCGCAGTCTTGGTGTCATCCACGGGAGGCCACCTCCAGGGTCTTGGTGTCGGGGAACTGATCCCAGGTGCGGCCGTCGAGTTCGCGGCCTGCTTCGTGCTTGCTGGTACGCACCATCTCGACGCGGTGGCCAGCCGCATCAACCTCGTCGCCGACGAAGAACGAGCCGGGCAGCGGGCGTCCGATGCCGTGCCAGCCAGACGGGGCCCAAGATCCCCATTGTTTGAAGAAGTACGGGACGCCGGCCGAAACGCACTGATCCCGCAAGTGGCGCGCCCAGTCGGGGGACATCGGACGCGCCTTCGGTCCGGACTCTCCGCCCACGATCACCCAGTTCAGGGACGGCTCGCCGCGCCTGTACGGGTCGAGGCCGATCCAGTCGTCGTGCAGGATGACCTCCCCGATCAGCGGTTCGGCGGAGGCGAACTTGACCTTCGCTGGCGTGGCCAGCAGCGGCGGGATGCGCAGGTCGGCCTGCTCCTGGTCCTCGGTCGAGACGCCCATCCACAGGTTCGACGGCCACGGCAGCTTGTCGGCGACCTTCGGCAGGCGGGATGCCCTCTTCGTGAGCACCTGGTAGGTGTGCTGCGGCGTCGCCTCGATCACCTCGAAAACTCGGCGGACGAAGTCGAGCGGCACCCTGGCGTGGAACAGGTCGCTCATCGAGTTGACGAACACCTTGCGAGGCTTCCGCCACGTGAACGGGTCGTTCAGCGTGTCCTCGTGCACGGCCAGCCCGAAGCCGGGACCGGACGTTCGCGGGTCCCCGTCGGTCTGGTACTTCGCCTGACCCATCGCCTTCAGTCGGCGGGCCATCACGAGGGCGTAGCAGTTGTCGCAGCCAGCCGAGATGCGGTCACAGCCGGTAGTTGGGTTCCACGTGGTGTCGCACCATTCGATGCTGCTGCTGTCGCTCATCGTGCACCGCCCATGGACACGGGCAGGAACTCATCCCGCTTGCTGAGTTCCCCAGCGACCGGAACGCCGGTCACCTCGGACAGGACCCGACACATGTCCGTGGCCCGGTCGAACGAGAGCGGCTCCCCCAGCCGGTAGGCCCAGCGCCGGCCGTCGATCCTCCGGACAATGGCGGCCTGCCAGCCCGCGTCGTAGTGGTTCAGCCAGCCCAGGTACGGCTTGTCCAGGTCGATGACCGTCGTAGCGGTCTTGATGTCAGCCATGGTTCGCGATCTCCTTGTCGATGCTGGTTTCGGTGTGTACTCCTGGGCATTCGGCGAGGGCGTGTGCCTGCCTCTCCCCGTCCGCGTGGAGCAGGTCGTGCATGGGGCAGCCGTCGACGGCGAGGCCGGTGCCGACGCACCCGCACGCCTCCTGAGGGCACGGGCACACGTCCTCGATATCTCGGCCGACGTGGAATCCGGTGATCACGGCGTCTCCTCCCGGTCCGGCGGTCCAGGGTCAGTCAGCAGCCGGTCAAGCGCCCCGATCAGCTCTCGCCACGGATCCGCCGGCTTCTCATCTCGGGTAGAGCGCAGCCGCTCGGCTTCGAGCCGGCGCAGGCCGTCCACGGTCGGGTCGATCACGGCGTCCTCGCGTTCTCGTCGGCCTTGAGCCTGGCGGCAGCCTCCGCGCACGCCTCCCGTGCCGCTTCCAGCTCGTCCGCGTGGCTCTGCGGGTCGGCGCCGCGGGCAACCGGCGAACCCCACGAGATCGGAGCCTGCGCCGGCGTCGGACGCCAGCCGCGCAACCGCAGCGCCAGGACATACTCCTGCGCGAACGGCCCCACGTCGGGCCGGTCCTCTCCGGTCGCCTCGTCACGCTGGCGGAGCCGGTAGACGAGAGCGGCGATGGCCTCTCGCGTGGCCCGGTCCAAGTCGGTCACGACGCGCCACCACTCGAGCGAGGCTGCCCGTCGCCTTCGAGCAGGCCCGCCGCACGAAGCCGCGCCTCATGCGCCGGAACCGACAGGCGGCGACCGTCCGCGTCCACACACACAGCCCCAGGAAGGGCGCGGCACGGCGGCCACGGGCACGCCACCCGGAACGCCTCGATCCGGATCGGGCTGTGATCCTCGCCGCGGGCCTCGGTGTACTCCTCCGACGGCTCGACCTTCGCCGTGATCTGCTTCGGCAAAGCGAAGCCGCGGGCCAGCTTCTTCACCGCGTCCTGGATCGCCTCCAGGTACGGGCCGGGCTCGTCGGCCAGCTCAGCGTCGGGCGCCGGCAGGATCTCCCGCGCCAGCCGCGCCTCGCGGATCGCCTTGACCCGCTTGCGGACATGGGCGGGCATCAGCCACTCGGTGGTCTCGCTGTAGTGCCCCACCACCGCGTCCTGAGCATCGAGGATGTCCAGGTCCGCTATGGCGCGGTGCCATGCGATGACGTCGGTTTCGCCTACCGTGCGGCGGTCGTAGGCCGCGGCAGTCGTCAGTAGGTCGATCACCTCTTCGACGGTCACTTTGCGATCTCTCCTTGGATGGTCGGTGGGGTTCCAGTGCGGAAGCGCTCCTTGAGTGACTGGGCCGCGGCAACACGCTCGTCCGTGGTGGAGCGGGCACTGGCGGGAGGCTGCCTGCGTCCGGCCTGGTTCTTGGCTTGCAGGCGCAGCCGGTCGTACTGATCACGCAGGGTCGGCATGCTGAGGACGTTGGAGCGCCAGAACTCGTCGCTCTGGCACCAGTCGATGGCGAGGTGGATCTGTTCCTCGGTCCGGCCGTCTTTGTCGATCATTAGGCGGGCAGCGTTTCGCCAGCGCTTGCCGATCGTGGGCGGTTTGGAGCCGTTCTCAACGATGCGAGCGGCGAGATGTCGGCAAAGGCGCTCGACGTCTTCGCGGAGCGGCTCAGCTTCGCCCTCGGGGTCGTCGTCGGTTTCGGACGTTTCCTGAGAAGTCGCAGACTTCTCAGCTTCCATTTCCGACGCTCCAACTACATCTACATCTCCTATTACCTCCGTACGTAGAGGAGTAGTAGTAGGAGTGTTCGTGAACGAGTTTTGGGACATGCCTCCGTGAGTCCTCAGTGAAGCCTCAGTGATAACCGCTTGACCTGCGGCTATGAGGACTTCGTCGGCGATTCGCTCGGTGATTCCCCACAAAGTGCCAAGGTCGGCGCAGTCCAGGGCTCTGCCGATGCTGCGAGACGCCTGAATGACGTCTGCGTGCGCGCTCACTGAGTCCTCACTGAGCCCTCCGTGAGTCACCTTGGGGCACGCAGGGAGCTTGCTCGCAACCGGCCTGTTCGGCCTTTGGTGCTCCGCGAAGTTCACGATGTGCAGGTACCGCTTACCGTCGTGCTCGTAGCGGCAGACGAGCCGCTCGCACTCCAGTTCGTCCAGGAAGGCCGCCACTTCACGGGTGGTGACCTCGTCATCCAACGCCCACAGGGCGGCTTTGATCAACCGAGCATCCGCGCGGCCTCGGCCTTCGTCATCTGCGTAGGTCCACAGGCCAGCGAAAGTCCAGCGGGCATGCACCGAGACGTTCATGAGCGTCTCGGAGATGAACGTCTCGGGTTTGATCGTGCGCATCCGCGGCAAGGTCGTGCTCCAGGTGGATCAGTAGGGGTGGGTCAGCGGAGCGGGATACGTCTTCGGTGTCCGGCGCCAGCCGGGGGCGCGCTCACGTGTCGCCCTGAAGTGGCGTGTAGTCGCTGATGAAAAGCCGCCGCTCGGGCCGCTCGTCGTCCATGAGGGCCTCCAGGTGGGCCTGGCACAGCTCATGGCCGCTGCACGAGTCGCCACAGGTTGGGCAGCCCGTAAACGTCACCGAGAAAGCGGAGCGCTCCAAGCAGACGCCAATAGCAGTCGAGGTGCGGCGCCGGCACATGCCTGGCGGAAGGCTCCGGCCCTCGGAGGCGTCAAAGGCGATCCTGGAGGCCTCAATCCGCAGCGAACGTGCACCGAGGGTGTCAGCAAGAGCCTTGCGGGCGTACTCCAGCCATTGGCTTCTCGCGTCCTCGGAGAGGTCGAAGAAGTATCCCCACGCCTGCTGCCCGCGGACTTCATCATTAACGGCGAGGTTGGCCGCGTACTCCCACACTTCGGGGTCTTCGGGCTGCGTCGTCGCGTCTTGTGCACGCCATTCCTCGTAGGCCTGCCTCCAGAACCGCATGCCGTCGTCCGTATACTCTTCGAGGTAGAGCTTGATCAGGTCGATTCGGCGGCCACCTTCCTCCGTCTCGGCCACACCAATGGCGCCCGCCAGCGTGTCCTCATCGACGGCCAACCCCAGCCATTCGCGGATGCTCCTGGCCATACCGAGATAGACCTCGATCTCCGTCTGCGTGAACGAGTACAGGGCGCTCACGTAGTGATCTCGGTTAGGGACTTTGGGCGTCGCGACAGAGGCGCTCACCGTCTGGGAAGCGGCCTGCTGCAGGCTTCGCACCTGCTTCCAGGCCACCCCGCACATGTACTTGAAGACGTCGGCGGCTATGACCTGCCGGGCGTTCATGGCGATGTCCACGCAGTCCAGGAGGACGGGCAGCGGAAGGCCAGCAGCCAGAAGGTTGTCTACCGTCGACCCCCACCCCGAAGGGCGCGGAAGCGGCGGACGTCCCTCGCTCCATGATGTCCATTTGGCGTCGAACGAGGCGCGCGCTTCGTCGCGGGCCTCGCGGGCACTGAGCATCTCTCCCGCGGCGACTTGCATCGCCCGCGCCCAGCGAGCCGCGTCGTCGGCGACCTTCGCGACCGTGGCCGCGTCCGGCGGGGTGGCGGACTTGCCGCCGTTGCAGTTCTCGCAGAGCGTTTGCAGGTTCGATGGATCGTCGGATCCGCCGAGCGCTGTCGGGATGACGTGGTCGGGTTCGAGTTTCACGTCGGGCGCCTTGGCCCCGCAGCTCTGGCAGGTGTGGTTGTCTCTGCGGAAGATCTCGTGGCGGAGGCGCTTGCTGACGGCCAAGGAGGGCTCCTGATTGGGCGGGCCGAAAGAGGGCGTTCCCGCCCCCCATTTGTGTACACCAATGTACACGTGCGAACGCCTAGGTACACTAGAGTCATGGCACAGGCAGCGCAGGACCTCAGCACGCGGGAAGTCCGCGCCAAGCTGGCCGACGTCATCAACGACGCGGCAGCGCACGGCACGGTCACGTTCATCACGTCCCACGGCCGGCGCATTGCCGCCGTGGTCCCCGTCGCCGTTGGAGTTGCCGCGATCGAGCAGTCCGACTCCTGAGGTCTTCACCTCTCCCCCAAACGATCATCAGCGTTCATGGCCGGGGTCATGCCGCCTTCTCCTTGCGCTTCTTGCGCCGCTCGTACTCGCGAGCCGCAGCGACGATCAGAGGCGATCGATCTCCCAGCCGGTAGCAGGCGTCGGCGCAGCGCTGAATCTCGCGGTAGTCCATGAGGTCGACGCGGCGGGCCAGTTCGACTTCAAGCTCGTCGTCGGGCAGGTCGATCAGGTCGTCATCCCAGGCCGCGGCGGGTACCCAGCCGTGCTTGGCGGCGTGACCCTTCACGCGCTGGAAGGCTCGCCGCTCGTCTCTCGTCGAGGCTGGCGAGGGGCGATTCCACAACTCGTCGTACAGGCCGGCGACGAGCCGGGCGGTGGCCACGGTGGCCTGCTGGCGCCGGCCGGACGCGATCTCGCCGAACGTGCTCTGATGCAGCCCGACCCGCGCGGCGAGGCTCTTCATCGACCAGCCGGCCGCGGCCAGCGCCTGAAGTCGGCGGCGCGACCCTGCGGCGTCCACCCACTTGCTGATGTTGTCGACCGTCTTGGTGACGGCCAGCAGCTTCCGTTCCGTCTCCGGGCGGATCTTCCTCGACGGCGGCATGCTCTTGATCGGGGAGCCGAACAGCAGCATGCCGACGACGCTCTTGGACAGGCCGGACAGTTTCGCCACCTGCTGCCAGCCGATGCCGAACGCCATCAACTCTCGTACGTGGCGCCGGGCTTGTTCGGCGTCCACGTAGGGCTGCCAGCGGCCGTAGGCGACCTGCCGGCGCCGGTTGGTCTCGTAGGAGGTCGCCGCCGCCGTGCAGCGCAGGCAGCGGCATTTGCGGTCCACGTACATGGTGAGCGTCCCGTGCTCGGCCATCACGCCACCGCCCCAGCCCGGCGACGAGCTTGCGCGGTGTTGGTGCATTCCTTGCAGGTGGAGTGGAGCCCGTCGCGGCGAGTGGTGTCACGGCCGAACTCGGCAACCGGCTTGACGTCCCGGCAGGATGGGCACAGCTTCTCGGCGGCAGCCGGTTCGGGCCGAGGCTCCGGCGGAGGGGCAGCGCGCGACCCAGAGCGCTGCTGGCGACGCTTGAGGGATTTGCGCTGCTCCTTCGTGGTGCCGCCCCACACGCCGATCTCGCCGGCTGTGAGCGCCCAGTCGAGGCATTCGTCGATGACCTGGCAGTACGCCTTGCAGAAGGCGGTGGCCTTGGCTTCGCGGGCAGGGGCGGCGGAGCTCTTCTCTCCCTCGCGGCCGAAGAACAGGACCGGGTCCTCGCCGCGGCAGGCGGCGTGCCAGCGCCATCCGTTGCTGCCTCGGGGCTTGATGTTGTGGCGTGCGCTAGGCATGGTTCGCCTCCGTTCCAGGGTGTTCAGGGTTGTTCCGTCTCGCTCCGGCCTGTTCCGGTTCCGTCCGGTGCTGTCCGGTGACCTCCGCCGCAGACGGGTCGAGCAGGTCCGCTACCGCCTCGTAGGCGACCTGGGTGATGGTCCGCGGGTCGTCGAGCACCAAGGGCGCGACAGGGTCTCGGCGGCAGGACTCCCAGATCGCCAATGCGAGCGGGTCGGGCTCCTCTCCGTGGGAGGAGCGGATCAGCCCGGCTCGGGCACGTAGGTCGGCTGCAGCGGCGGCCAGAGCCTCCGCGCGGAGGTCGCTCTTGTGCGCGTCGACGTGGCGGGCCGCCTCCCGCCCGATCCGCTCCACGAGACGATCCACGGCGATGTCGTCCATCCGTGCCTGGGCGGGGTCGAAGGTCAGGTCAGGCGCCATCAGGCACCTCCACAGGAGTAGGCCCCAGGGGATGCCGTACGTGGCGACCGTCACTGGGGGAGGCTTCCCCTGCCGCCGCCCTCACCGAGTCGATCAGCTTCACAAGCGCGTCCCAGTCGCCCGGCTCGGGCACGTCTGCGGGGACGAGCTGCCTCACCTTGGCCGTGGACTTGTGGACCATCCCGCCCGAGTGCCAGCAGTCGATGAGGTCCAGAGCGGCCTGGCGGTCCTCGCAGGCCACGTGCACGGTGTCGCCGAAAGCTCCGATGGCGAGGGTGGTGATGCGCCCAGTTCGCTCCATGCGGCTCCGCCACAGCAGCCACCGCTCGGCATCGCTGCCGCCGTAGGTGAGGACTCGCGTCTCGTTGACCTCGACGCCCCAGATGACCTCAGGCATCGGGCACCTCCATGGAGGCCTCTACAGGCGCCTGAACGGCAGGATCAGGAGCGAACCCCGCACACCCGCACGGCTCTGCTTTCGGCCCGGTAGAGATGGAGCAGGCGCCGCGGGAGCCGTTGCCGCGGATCGCGTGAAGCACCTCCACGTGGCCGCAGGTGCACATGGCCGGCGTGGAGCTGCCCGATGCCGCTGTGCGGCCAGAGTTCGCCATGCAGTGCGAGCGGTGCTGCTCTGGCGTCTCTCCGTCCAGGAGGGACTGCTGGCAGCAGGGGCGTAGATCGGGGGTGGTCATGCCGACACCGCCTGACGTTTGGTGGCGCGCCGGGCCTTCTGCACATAACTGATGCCGACTCCGAGCCGGGCGGCGGCCTGCTCGGTCGTGTAGCCCTGGCCAACGATCAGCTCGTGGGAGTTCTCCGCGATCGCCTGTGCCTGCGACGTCTTGGCACCGATGTCAGGTCGCGCGGACGGGTCGTCGATGGTGTCGTCGTCCCACGCCTGCGGCGGAACCCATCCGCGCGCCTTCGCCATGTTCCGCGCCCGGTTGGTGGCGATCTTCTCTCGGTGCCCGTCCTCGGGTGGCGCCTGATCCCAGAGCTCGTCGTACAGGCAGCGCACCTTGCGGGCCGTTCTCACGATCGTCTGCGGTTCGCGCATCAGCGCGGAGAAGTTGGCGGGCGTCCAACTGAGCCGGGCGCCGAGCTTCGCTTGAGACCAGCCGATCGTGACGAGAGCCTGCAGACGTCGGCGGGTGCCGGTCGCGTCGATGACGGTGGTGGCGCCGAGCAGGTCGAAGGACGCCTCGACGGCCAGGATTGCCGCGGCCAGCGCCGGGCGGACCTTCTCCTGCGGGCCGGTGCCGCGCTCGGGTCGTCCGTTCAGCAGCGCCTGGAGCCGCTTGCGGTCCACGCTGGCGGCCTCAGCTATGCGCCGTAGCCCCAGCCCGCACGATTGCAGGTCCCGGACGTGCAGGCGGATTGGCTCGGCGTCCACGAACGGCTGCCAGGTGCCGTAGGCGATGGCGCGCTCGCGCCGCTCGCAGTAGACGGCGTTGGCGTAACCGCAGATGTAGCAGCGGCATCCGTCCAGCTTGTAGCGCGCGTATCCGTGATCACGTGCCATCAGTCACGCTCCTCTGGGAACACGTCGTGCAGGTCGGCGTACGAATCGGCTTCGGCTGCGAGGCTGGCCCGTAGCGCCTCTTCGGCCGCCTCGTGCTCAGCCAGGATCCGGTCCAGCCGGGTGGGTGGGCGGTGGAGTGCTTGCGCGCCGGCCGCTTGCCACTGGTCCATTTGGGCGCGCGCCCGGATCGCGGCGAAGGCTGCGCGTTCGCGGCGGATGCGGCGGATCTTCCGCTCGGCCAGCACCACCCCGGCACACGCCACCAGGACGCCCGCGAGGGCAATCAGTTCGCCCGTCATGCCTGGCCTCTCATCCGCTGGTGCAGGGTGGCGACGACCTCGGCGGAGGCGAGCCTGCCGTTCTCGACGACCAGTTCGGCGCGCTCCAGACGGAGGGCGTGGAGTTCATCCACGTACTCGTCTCGCTGCCGCCGCACACGGTCCAGCTCGACCCCCATGGGGCGGCCCCAGACGACCCAGAGGAAGGCGTTCGCGACGCCGGTGCAGACCAGCACGGAGACGATGAGGGCGCCCATCAGATGGACTCCTCGCCGAGCGCCTTGCGGAGGTCGTCAGCGAAGACGAAACCGCGGCCGTCCTCGTTGGTCCAGACCTGCGTCTTGGCGACCTCCCACAGGCGGTCCTTCGCTTGCCGGAGTTCTTCACCGAGGCGGATCAGCCTCTGGCCTCGCGACTCCCATTCGCTGTCCAGGTGGGCGTTCTCGGCCCGGAGACGCTCCACCTCGGCCTCGGCAGCCTCGGCCCGCTTGGTGAGGGCGCCCTGCTCGCGGATCGAGTCCGCCACGTGATTGGAGAAGTGCGACTCCGTCAACGCGTTCTGGCCGTCAAGGTCGGCGAGCTCGGCCTTGAGGCGGTCTACCTCAGCAGCCGGGGTGGCCAGGTCCAGGGCGTTCGCCCACGGGTCGTTGCCGCTGGAGTGCTCTCCGATCACCTCCTCGGGGGCGATCGTGTAGGCGAACGTGTTGAGCAGCTTCTCCATGTCGTCGCGCTCGCCAATCAGCCTGTCCGTCGTTTGCTCTTCGTTCGCGAGGGCGGCGGTGAGGCGGTCTACCTCGGCCAGTAGGTCCTCAGCACCCTTCAGCGCATCGGAGACGATCAGGTCGGTGTCTCGTGCCGGGTTGGCGGGGATGCTCCACCGCCAGCGGTTGTGAGGGCCTTCAGCGCACACCTCACCGATCTCCGTGTGGGCGCGCTCGAACGCGGCTCTGATCTCGGCGAGGCGCTCGGGCGAGAGAGGCTCAGGCATTGTCGGCCGCCTTCCCGCCCTGAGGGTCTGCCAGAGCGGCGGGGATCTTTTCGTCGTCGAACTCGGCCCCGTCGCTGCACTCGGGGTTGTCGAGGAGCAGGAGTCCCATCGGCTCGGCGTACTCCGTCCCGAGGTCGATGTGCACGGGGCCGTCGGCGGTGTGGATGTTGAGGACGACCTGGCCTGTGGCCTGGGTGGTCGTGGTACCGAACCCGGTCGCCGTGTAGCGGATGGGCGTCCGGCCGGCCTTCTGCTCCGCCTTGATGGCGGCGGCCTCAGCGCACTTGTGGGCGGCGATCTTCTCGGCCATCTCCCCCACGCTCGTTCCTGCCTTGACCTCCATCAGGGGGGTCTCGCAGGTGCCGCACGTCAGCCAGTAGCCGTCATCTCCGTTGACGTAGTCGCCCGCAGCTCCAGCGGGCAGCACGATCGGGGTCTGCTCGCCCTCGACGACGGGAGCCCGGTAGTGGCGGACGATCTCGGTTCCCTCTTCGTCGTCCTCCCACCTGGTGACCGACAGGCTGAGCGTGTTGCCCTCTGCGGTCAGGGACAGCGCAGCCTGGAGGCTGTGCCGCCATCCGGTGATGGTGTCGCAGACGGCGGCTGCGACCTTCTCGGGGGTGATCTCACTCATGCCGCATCGCCGTCCTGGCCGAGCATCGACACCAGCAGCCGCCGCATGTTGCCGTCGAGGCCGACGTGTACCTCACGCCCGTCCTGGTCGATCATCCGGACCAGGGCCGCGCCAGTGTCCACGTTGGTCTCGATGTCGAACACAGTCGGCTCGATCTTCGTGGGCTCCTCGCGGACGGTCGTGTCGCCGATGACGGCCGAACCGACCATCTCCGCACTGCTGGCCGGCCGGATGACGATCTCGCGCTGGTTGTAGTAGTCGCCGCCCGTCGCGGTCAGGAACGCCTCGACCGCCTCTTCGGCTCCCATCGGATGCGACGGCCCCTCCTGGCCCGGGTACGGGGCGGGCTGGCCGTCCACGAGGACCCGCCACTTGCCGTGACCTGTGGAGCGGGGCGCCAGGATCAGGCCCTCGTCCAGAAGGCAGTCCTCCAGGTCGGCGGGCACGTAACGGCCGCCGCCCGGCGCGGGCTCGGACGGGACCACCTGCTCGTGGAACGCCTTGTGGGCGCGGTCCACGGCTTCGGCGCGGGCCTGGTACGGGTTCTTCGTCTCGGGGGTTTCGGTGCTCATGCTGCGTCCTTCGGGGAGTTGTAGGGGTGGCGGTAGACCGCCGGAGAGTCGAAGGGGATCAGGTCGTCACCCTTCGAGGACGCGACAGGTCGCGGCTTCGCGTGGCGCGGAGTGTGGGGCTTGCGCAGCACGTAGTGGTCCACCAGACGCCTCAGCGCGGTCATGACGCGGGCTCCTGCTCGACGGGAGGGAGCAGAGCGGTGTTGTCCTCGCCGGCGCCCATGTCGTTCTGGTGCTGCCATGACAGTTCGGGGCGTTCCGCGTACGCCTCGGCGCGGCGGATCAGGTCGTCCCATTGGGTGGCCCGGTTCATCCACTGCTTGTGGGCTTCCATCGCCTTCTCGGCCTTGCCGACAGCCTCGGCGCGGACGTTCTTGAGGATCTCGATCGTGTCCGGGGTGAACTCCGGAATGGAGGTGGACGGCGGTGCGAACATCTGATCTGCGGTCATTGCTGGTGGCTCCTGGTGCTTGGTGGATCTGTTGCGGGAGGCTCGTGCTCGCCCCCGATAGGTCGAGCACGGAAGAGGTCTAGGAAGGGTCGGGAGACGCTTCTACGTCGGGTCGCCAGCCGGGGTGCAGCCTGTCGAGGTGCGCGATCGCGTCGGCGTGTGCGGCCATCGCGTTGTCGGCCGCATCAGTCCACGTGCCGGTGTGTCTGTGCTCCTTGCAGCGCCAGTGCGCGCCTGGCACCTCGCCCCACCGGCCGTGCGCCGGGTCGAGCGTGATGTAGCCAGGCAGCGGCGCACCCTCGGCCAGGGCGACGAGAATGTCCGCGTTCATGGCCTCGAAGTCGCCGTTGGTGAGGATCTCGTCGGCCTCGAACGCCAGGTCGTGGGCCACCCGTTCGCCGTACTTGCGGGCGTAGCCGAGGATCGCGGCGAGGGTGTAGCCGTAGGAGCCCGCCATCGAGGCAGCAGCGAAAGCCGCAGCCTCGGACGGCACCCGCTCCTTGTCCTCGGGGATGTCCGAGTAGTGCTCGGCGACCTTCCCCCAGTGGGCGTTGCCTTTCATCAGGTCACGCCTCAGGTGGTCTACCGACTCGTGGTAGTTCGTCGCCGGCTCGAAAGGCTCAGGCTCCGGGGTCAGCTCGTAGCGGGCGGTGAACTCGGCGTCCCTCATCACGGTCACCACGCCCGCGCTGTCCTTCACCAGCCAGTCGCCGGGGTGGGCGGTCAGCGCGCCGAGCAGGACCGGCACGAACAGGGTCGAGTGGTCCGTCTCGTCGGCCCATTCGGCGTGGTTCTCGCCGACGAACGCGAACACCTCGTCGCAGTTCTGCTCACCCACCCAGCGGACCGCTTCGACCTCTACAGGGCGGCTACGGAAACGGGCGGTCTTCACGCCTCACCACCAAGGGGCAGCTCGGGCCAGCCGGGAGGGTCCATCGGCAGGGCGCGCTGTGTGGCGATCTCCAGCCGCAATTTCGTCGTCTCGTAGAGGCGGTAGACGGCCTCGATCTGGTGGCCGAACACCTCGTACGCCTTGCCGGCCTCGCCTGTGTGCCAGAACAACGCCTCGTACTTCGCTCGGGGCCGGTCGTCCTGCCGTACGGCGCCAGCCTGGCGGAGCTTCTCCTTCAGGTCTGCGACGGAGATGCGGACGCCGAACCGCTGCTTGATCAGCACCACCACTTCAGCGAGCGGGAATGTCTTCGGCGTGAAGATCTCGGCCGTCTGAGGTGGGGATGGGATCTGCGCGCGGATCTCGGCTTCGCGTGTCTTGGTCGCGAAGTAGGTCTGGGCGGCGGCCACGGCGGGTTTGCGTGGGTCGCAGTTCATGGCGACCAGGTATGCGCCGTAGCGGGTCAGTGTGACGTCGTCTATCTCTCGGCGGGCGCCGCGACTGTTGACCGTGATCTTGCGGGCATCCGCAAAGTGATCTTGGATGTTGGCGCCCACATTCGACGCTGCGGCCTTCGCCCTGTCGATGGCGTCCGCGAACTGACGCCACTGCTCGTAGTCGAGGTGCGGCATCATCTCGCGACTCGACCAGCGCTCGCCATCCTCGTTGATGTGTTTGATCGCATCGAACGGGGACTCAGCCCCCGATGGCTGGATCTCCTGCAGCATCTCCGCTCCTCTCGCTAGCTGGTTGGGGGGAAGCCCCCTCCCCCGTCTGCACCCCCGATAGGCGACAGACGGAGGAGGGGGAAGAACTAGAAGGGCGCCTCGTTGGCGATCGGCTCCCACGGGTGGAGCACGGCGGGATGGGTCATCACGGTCCGGCGCCACGCCTGCCGGCCGTCACGGGCAGCGATCGCCATGGCCGCGTTGGCGGTGTACGGGAAGTGGTTCGACGTCGGAGGGGTGGAGCTGTCGTCGGTGACCGTCCACTCCTCGCGGGTCGGCAGCGCCTCCCATTCGGCGATCCGCTGGAGGGCCTCACGAAGGCGAGCGAGCAACTGCGGCACCGCCTCGTCGAGCAGGAAGCTCTCGGCCTGGTCGGCATCGGACGCCTCGACGGGGTCGAGGCCCTCGCGCGGATCCTGGCCGCGCCTGTAGGCCGCCAGCGCGCCCTCGATCTGGTCGAGGTTGAGTGGCGGTTCCTGGTCGGGCTCGCCTGGCTCGCGTTCGGCCAGTTCGTCCAACGTCCAGTCGCGGTCGTCTCCCGGCTCGTACAGGTCGTCTGCGTGCGTCATGCCGCATCCTCCGAAAACGAGATGGGGCGCAGGTCGCCGGAAGGGCGCAGCGTCTTCCAGATGGATGGGCGCGGGTCGCGGCCGTCGAGCAGGTTGAACAGCCAGGGCCGCAGCGTTGATTTGGCGGCTTCGAGCGCGTAGTCCTTGCGCGTCCATCCGTCCGGCATGCGGGAGAGGATCTTGTCGTGGAAGCGTTCCGTGTCGTACAGCAGGTCGTCCGCTTCGACCTGGAGGGCTTCGGCGAGGTCCTTCACCCACTGGTGGAACTCGTCAGGCAGCGGCTCGCAGATATCCGCAACGCTCCTGCCTTCACCGAGCGCCTCCCACACGCTGCGGGCGTTCAGACTGGTGACGATCTTGTGTAGGGCGAGATAGTCGGCCTGCTTGAGTTTCACCATGTGGCCGGACATCAGCAGCCGGACAACGAGCCCTTCCGCACCGGGCCGCGGCGGCATGGCCAGCGCCTCGCCGAGCGTGCGGACGGTGAACACGGTGGCCTGCGGGCCGCACCAGCCGGACACCCAGTCGGGGCCGACGACCGTCCCGCTGGCAATGTCGACCGCGCCGAGCAGGAACAGGTCGTCAGCGCCGCCGTAGTCGCAGACGATCCGGTTCTCTGGGTAGACGATCTCGAACAGGGCCGTCATGCCCTTCGGCGGCTCGAAGTCTCCGTGCCTGGCCCGGAACAGCGCCGTGGCGTGGATCGCCTGCAGCGAGGTGAACGAGCCCCGAGTCGCTACGGCGTACCCGTCCGGAGTGGGGTAAAGGATCCCTAACGAGCCGTCCATCTTGTCGACGACCTCGGCGGGGGCCGACAGGTCCAGCTCGCCGGCCTGAGGGTCGCCATAGTTGAAGAACTTGGCGAACGGCCTTGCCACGACCACGCCCTGCGCGTCCACGATCAGGCCGCGGCACGTCCTGGTGATCGTGTCCCAGGCGCTCTCGAACTGCGTCTTCTCCGTGTAGTTGTAGATCTTCAAGGACCCGGTGGGGTGCTCCTGGACGCGCACGTACCCGTCCTCGACACTCTTGTCCAGGCAGGTCAGGTCGAACAGGTCCCAGATATGCAGGGTCACGCTGATCTCCTCAGGGGGTGTCGATGTCGGACGGGGAGCCGTACGGGTCTCGCGTGAATTCGGCGGCGAGACCATGCGCCTGTGCGCGATAGCACGCCTGGCAGGCTCCACACGTCGGCCCGTCAGGAGGGTTAGTGATGCACCCGACCGCGCCGGCCGGGCAGTCATGTCCGACCGGTTTCGTCTCGTTGCAGTAGTCGCAGAACCGCATGTCATCCACGGGAGGCATCACGCGACCTCGCTGATCTCGTCGATGACCCGCCAGCTACCGTCCGCCAGGGGGTAGGCCCAGCCGAGCCACGCCACCAGGACCGGCACCGTGGCCGGGTCGGTAGTGCCGTTCGTCGGCAGTACCCACCCGTACCGTTCGGCGTCGATCTCCCACGAACGCAACGTGAGCGACCCATGGCAGCCAGACGTGGGCGAACCGCAAAGCGTCAAGGCGTTCGAGATGACGTTCGCCGCCCTGGAGCCGCCCATCCCCCGATTGCGGCGGTGATGCACGTTGCCGCCGCCGGCCAGCACCACGCCGCAGCGGACGCAGGTGTCCATGTCCCGTGCGCGGGCCTGCCGCTTGAGTGCGTCGAGGCCGCGGTTCGTCTTCGCCTGCCCAGACGTCTTTCGCTTGGGCGGGTTGGCGGCCTGCTTGAAGCCCTTGCCGTGAGCCATGGGCTTGGTCGCCTTGAGCTCGGTCTTCCGCTTGAGCGGACCACCGCGCTTCATAGCTGACCGCCAGCCAGCTGCATCTCCGCTCGGGCGGTGGACTGAATCGTCCGACCGACGTCGATGCGAGCGTGCAATGCCTTGATGTGCTCCTTCTGCAGCCGAACCGCTGCGGCGGCCTTGCCGAAGGTGCGCCACAGCGTGTCGGTCTGCGTGATCGCGATCTGTTTACGGTCCTCGACCGAGCCGACCGCCTCGCGGAAGCAGCCTGCGAATGCCACCTTGAAGTCGCCTTCGGCCTCGACCGCGATGAACTCCAGGTCTGCGAGCTTGTTGACCGCCTCGTCCAGGTCGCGGGAGAGGTGGCCGAGCTGCTTGACGATGGTGAGCATCTCGCTCATGCGCTCTCACCCGCCTCGATGGCAGGCTTGAGCAGGTCACCGATGATCGGCTGAAGCGTCTCGTCCTGCCACGCCTTCCACGCCAGCTCTTGCGCTCCCGGCCCGGCGGTGAACGCGAACTTGCCGGTCGGCTCGCCGCGAGTCACCTCCGCCACCTTGATGCGAGTCCCGGCGGCGTCCTTCAGGTAGCCGTTCGCGTCGATCCGCTTGAGCGTCTTCTTCAGGTAGTCGTCGCGGATCTTCAGCTTGATCAGGTGCGGCATCTGGTCGCGGACGTACGCCAGCAGGTTCTCGTCCGTGAGCGCCTCGTCGGTGAGCGCCTCGACGAACTCCTCAGGCGCGTCGTTGGCGACGATCCCGGCGATCGTCTTCATATTGACCTGCGTCTTGGGCGGCCCGTCGTAGATGGCGATACTGCCCAGCTCGGTGCCGTCCGGGAGCTTCACTGCCAGCGACTTGGCGTCCGTGTTGATCCGCAGATCGGCGAATACGGGCTCGGCTTCCTTGCGGAGCCGCTCGTAGCCTTCGCTGACGATCTCGGAGAGGAGCTTCGCTGCGGCGACCCTCACCGCGTGAGTCTTGGCGTTCACGCCGCCGCCTGACCGTCGAGGTCGGCCTGCCGCTGCTTGATGGCGTCCATGAGTTCGTTGCCGGTCTTGGGGTCGATGGCCCGCTGCTTGAACTTGTCCAGGACCTCCTGCTTGAGCCTGCCGATCTGGTCGGCTTTGGCCTCGTACAGGCGCTTCTGGAAGTCGATGACCCACGCCTCATCGACTTCGGCCGGCTGGACCGCCTGCTGTCGTTGCTGCTGTGCGCGACGCCCCGGAGCGGCGACGGCGTTCTCGGCAGACGGGTCGGCCCGGTCGCCCTTCGCCCACAGATCCAGCGCCACACCGAACCGCATGGCCGCGTTCCGGAGCGCGTCGCCGATGAGGACCTTGGCGGCGTCGGACTGGTTGCCGGGGCAGGAGCCGTACCCGCGCCGTCTGACGCCGAGCACGATCAAATAGATCCACAGCCCGACCGGGTTGCCCTGGCTATCCACGTCGAACTTCGGCGGTGCCGCGTCCAGCACAGCCCGCACCATGTCCGGGTTGCCAGTGGCAATAGCGGCGGCCAAGACCTGAGGGTCCACGTCGCGCTCCACCGGCTCCCAGGACCACTCCGGATCCGTCTCGATCAGTCGCCTGGTCACATCTGCGTGGCCGACATAGTCGAGGTGGATGTGTCGGGGCGTGGTGGTCGCGCCGCACTCGCCGCACTTGGTCTTCTGGTGCTCGTCACAGGAGCCCCGGTTGCGCGAGCAGGCAGGGCAAATGATCCGGGGCAGCTTGCCGACCATCTCCTCGGAGAAGGGCGTCAGCAGGTTGAGCAGCGGGTTCCGCTCGGCTTCGGTCGTGGTCACTGCTCGTCGTCTCCCTCGTCGTTGGGGTTGGTGTCGTAGTCGGCCTGTTCGCGGCTGAAGTCGGGATCGATCCACGGCGTCCACGTCGGCCTGGTCGCGTTCTCGGCTACCGCGCCAGCCGTAGGGCTGGGGAACTTCGAGACGGACCGGATCTGCTCGTCGAGCCGTGTCACCGCGTCTGCGAGTACCTCACGGGCGTTCACTGCCAGCCGGGACGGCAGGATGCCGAGCCATGCCAGTTCCAGCACGTCGTGCTCGCCCAGGTCGAGACGGGCTGCCGCTTCGCTGACGGTCAGCCAGTGGGACGTCTGCGCCATCACCGGAACGCTCCAGCCTGCGTGGCGAGCACGTGCTTGGCGTACGCCTTCAGCCGGATCCCGCCGAGTTGCTCGGCGACCGCCCTGATGGCGCCGTCCATGTGCTGGTGCGTTGCACGCAGCATCTCCGGCCGCCGTCCGGTGCTGCCGTAGGCGGTCACCGCGTACAAACCGTTCGGGGAGAGATCCGGTGCGTGGAAGGAGACCGTGAAGCCGTGGAAACGCAGGGCTTCCAGGCAGTGTCGGAAGTCTGCGTGCTCGATCTTGTGACGGACGAGCTGGGCGGTCGCGCTCATGCCGACACCGCCTGAACCGGGCGGACAACCTCGCGCACCTCTGCGCGCACAGCGGTCCAGCGAGGCTTTCCGTAGTAGTCGCGCTGCTCGTAGCGGACATACACGACGTCCGCGCGGGCCAGCAGCCGGGCGGCGGCGTGCCACGCTTCCCGGTGCATCGCCAGATGCCCGTTACGGATCCCCTTCAGGGACTCGTGCCAGCCTTCAGTACAGCCCCAGTCGATCGTCTCCCGGCATCCAGGGACGACCACGAAGTACGGGACGTCCAGCGGCGGCACGTACTCGCGCACCGGGCCGTTCGGATGGCAGACGCGGGCAGTCGTCCCGACTGGAAGCTTGATGATCGCCACCTCGTAGGCAGACGGGGAAGCCACGATCAGCGAGGGCATTGTCTCGGCGCTCACGCCGGTACCTGCTCAGTGGCCAGGACCGGCCGACACTGCCACTCCACGTCCTCGACGACCTCGGTCCGCGTCACCTTCGGGACGAGGGCGAGCGCCTCGGGGTCGGGCTCCTCGATAACGACCGTGCGTGTGCCGGTGACAACCCGCTCGCACATCTGCGCCCGGGTCGAGATCACCCGCAGGGACAGGCCGTGGAGCTTGAACTTCAGGTAGAACTGACCGGCGCCGTCGCTCACCGACTTGGCGACCGTGCCCGGCATGACGCGGGCGAAGACCGCCGCGTGCCGCCGCGCGTTCTCGTCCACCTCGATCCAGTCGAGCTCCGCAACGTCGCCGTGGTACGGCAGGGGCAGTTCGGGGTGTGCGTCGAGGATGTCGGCGAGCGCACGCAGGCCCTTGGTGTACCCGGCGCGCCTGCTGGTCTCAGGTGAGATAGTGGTCATGTCTCCTGCTCTCTGTTGTTCTGATCAGTCGTGAGCGGGCGGTAGTCGCGGGGTCCGGCCGGGCAGTGGTCGGGCCTTGCGGCGTTTCAGGTGGAGGCGGCCACGGCACTGGACAGGCGGTTCTTGATCCGCTCGGCGCGCTTCGCCTCTCGCACCTCGGCCCTGGCCTGCCGGGCGGTTCGCGCGTTCACCGACTGGTGGCCGCGCTTGTGGTTCCTGCGGCGGCGCTGGCGCGAGGTCATCTCACGGCGGCCGGTCTGCGCCAGGTAGCGGTGCTTGCGGGCGGCGTCATCGAGCACGGGGAACTCCTCAGAGCGTCGGGGTGGTGGTGGCCGCCATCTCGGCGGCAAACTCCAGGGCGTCATCGATGGCGCGCAGGATCCTGTCGAGCAGGAAGCGGGCCTCGACGCGGCGGTTGTAGCGCTCGGCGGAGGTCATGACGCGGCGCCGTTCCGGTACAGCCGCGACACGGTGAAGTCAGCGACGGGGATGTTGACGGTGTCCGCTGAGGTGGTCGGCTTCAGCTTCCGCTGAGCTTTGGGCTTGCCTGGCTGCCTCTTCGTCTTGGCCGGTTCGGGCCGAGGTTCGGACCGCTCGGGCTGTTGGGCGCCGTCACGGATGATCTGTGTGAGTTGCTCGTCGGTCCACCACACGTGGTGACCGATCTTCGTGCGGGGGATCTCGCGCGCCGCGCCCTTCTGGTACATCCAGCTCGGGCTCTTGCCGACGATGGCGCCTGCCTGCTTCGCGTTGTAGCGGGTGGGCGGAGTCATGCCGACTTCCGGTCGGTTTCTTCGGTACGAACCTCGAAAAGATCGTCGAAGCCGAGGCCGTCGATCTGGAGGAGCAGCCCTGCCAGCTTTGGCCCGGGGATGGATTTGCCGCGGACGGCGCGGCTCCATGCGGACCCGCTTACCCCGATGTTCTTGGCTACCTCGCCTGACGTAGAGCAGCCGAAACGCTCCATGAGCAGTTCGTTGACGCCTTCGCGGATGCGGATGGTGGGTGCCACCACGTTTCCTCCTCTCGTTGCCTTGGCGTCACTTTACGCACGCGCATGCGTCTTGCGCAATACGCTTATGCAAATCATTTCAGCATGACAATGCTGTAAGGGAGCGTTGTGGGCGCGACACATTGCAGATAAAGGCCCTGACCAGGGGTCTTGTCTGCCACGCAAGCTAGACAGCGCTTGCGCAAGGCCCTATCGTCATGCACATGGTCAAGACGCCCGACTGGCCAGCCGACAGGTTCAAGGCGCTCATCGACCGAACCCTGGACGAGACTGGTCTCAACAAAGCACAGCTCGCCGCACTGCTGGGCATCAACCCATCCCAGGTGAGCAGATGGATCAACGGCTCAACCCGCCCTAGATTCGACAACCTCGTAGCACTCGGCAACGCGCTGAATGCCCGCTTCCCGAACCTGGATGTCACAGTCGCCGACGTCCTCGCAGCAGCCGGCTACTCGATAGGTGGGCCGGCCACTGAGAGTGCGCCTGCCGTCGCGCACGAGTTCCCCAAGCCGGATTTCTCTGCCCTGCCGCCCAACCTTGCCGACATCCAGGATCCGAGCCCGGCCGAGGCGGCGATGATCGCCGCCATTGCCGCGATGCGGCAGGAGATGGCGAACGAGAGGCAGGAGATGGCGAACGAGATCCGCTCGCTCAACGAAGAGGTCGCCGAGTTGAAGCGGGAACAGGAGCGTCGAGATCGCAAGGGTGCGTAGTGTCCGCCCTTGATACACCTTCGGACATCACAAGCACGCATTGTTACGGTTTGACCACGATTCGATTTACGGTCTGGACCGGTAGCTAAATAAGGCGTCTTGTGGTCTTCCCGACAGCATTAACCCGCGGGGCAGCAACAACGATCTGCGCGCTCACTGGGGGGTGCCGACGTTTTGACGTCCCTATGCACATCCGACCCGTCCCTCGACAACCTCATCGCAAAAGCGCTACGCCTCATACGAGGCCGCACCGCACGAGAGCAAGCCCTAGCGGAGGTCTTCAAGAACTACCAAGCGCAGCTCCAAGAACGCGTGTCAGGCAGGCACCGCGTCATCGCAGGGGGAACACCTCACGAGGTCGTCGACGCCCTACGCGCGCCCGTGGGCGTTGACCGCGTCGTCACCGTGTACGACAACGGAGTAGTGATCAGGGCCGTGCTCCACCCTCACGGCCAGCCCGATCTTGAGCGTGAAGCCGCGGTATGGCAGTGCATGCGTGCACAGGCGGACGCAAAGCGGGGCGACCGGAAATGACCGGTGATGAGCCTCACTCGGGAAATGTTCACCCTTACCGGCGGCAGAAACTCGAACCCGAGATCGCCGCAATGTCCGTCGAAACCGAAGACGACGACCAGCCGACAGTGATCGTCAATATCGACGACCCGGCCGCGAAACCCGCCATTCGGAAAGTGATCATTCTTGTAGGTGCCGCTTTCGGCGGACTCGCAGAACTGATCAAACGGGTGGCGAGTGAGCGCCACCGCACCATAACCGCCATCGCGAGCACGGCGATCGTCACGGTGACCGCCACCACAGTCGTTCCGGCAGTCCTCGACGACAACAAGCACCGTCCACCGCCAATCGCGATCGAACGGGTCGTCACCCTCTCGGCACCGTCTCAGCCGGCTGCGACGGTGACAGCCACCATTACTGAGGCCCCTCAACCGTCCGCGGCAGCCCCGACGAAGCCAGCACGATCGGCCGAGCCAGCTGTCTTCTGGACGCGATTACCGAGCTCGAAACCAACGCCAGAGCGGTCCGCCAGGACGAACACGCCAGTGAAGACGCCCGCACGGAAGACGCCCACGCCCACTCCTCGGGCGAGCGACGACGAGCTGGCGGCAGAGTTCCCCGCGACCATGCCGACACGTCAGTTGCCGAGCGACACCCCGGCACCGGAACCTGAAGCGTCACCCGAACCGCCGAGCCAAGATCCGGCACCGACGGTGGCAGCTGCTGGATGCGGCGGCATCATCCATGTGGACGTGGATCCGCTGCTAGACGTGTGCGTGCTCGGCTAACCTGACCTCCACTTCCCAACCCCCTACTGGAGTCGCCATGGCGTTCCACCAGATACGCAGCAAGGACGGTGCGATCGTCGCCCGGTGGAAACGGGCCGACGGGACATTCGGCACCAAGTCCACGCACCCCGACACCAACGAGCACTGGGCCACCCCCGAAGAGGCGGTGGCGTGGGGTGAGTGGATGGAGGATCTGGAGGAGCGCGGTATCGCCCCCGACTACCGGCGTAAGCGCAAGCACGCGCCGGAGCCCGAACCTGAAAAGGAGGAAGACGACGGAGTCACCGTCAACGAGTGGTTCGCCCGATGGTGGCTGGGTCTCGACGTCGGCCTCAGGAGCCGAGGCAACTACGCCTACCTTTTTAGCCGCCATGTGCTCCCCGAGTGGGGGGAATGGCAGCTGGCAGACATCAAGGCATCCGACGTCAACGGTTGGGAACTGCGGATGATCAAAGCCGGTTATGCCCGTGACGGCGTCGCTGGCGGGGCTCGCACTCGACTTGCGACCCTGCTCGGTGACGCCGTCACGGAAGGGCTGATCGGCTCCAACCCGGCACTCCGGCAGCGGCACCGCGGCCGGCGCTCCGGGGTCGGCACGGGAGGCCGCGGGAAGGAGAAGAAAGCACTCACCCCGTTCGAGGCTCTGGCGCTCGCCGAAAGGATGGGCGTCACGGCTGGCCGCGATGACGAGTTCATCGCGGGGATCCTTATGTCGTGGGGCGCGTTCCGGTACGGAGAAGCCATCGGTCTGCAGCGGAAGTTCGTCAAACTCGGCAAGGTCCGCATCGATGCGCAGCTCGTCGAGGCCGATGGCGACTTCTACCTGCTTCCGCCGAAGGACGACTCCAACCGGGACGTGGACCTGCCTCCGTTCTTGCAGGGCCTGTTGAACCGGCAGCTGGCTGCGTACCCGGATCGTCGGTGTGCATGCCAGCCGAAGGAAATCGAGGGCCAGCAAGAGCAGCCCTGCAAAGGCGGCGGCGCGTTCGTGTTCCTGGGCCCGCGCGGCGGGCACTGGCGGAACTCGAACTTCGCCCGCAGGGTGTTCGATCCCGCCGCTGATGGCCGGCATCCGACGTCGAAGGGCAAGCGTGGCCGAAGCAACAGGCCCGTTCTGGTCGAACTCGACACTCCTTGGCCGGGCCGGCCCATCCCGGCATGGCCCGCTGCGGTCGCTGGCGAGCCTTACGAGGCACCACCGTTGCGGGACTACCGGGGACGCCCACTTGGGCTCGGCGTCAACGCGGCCTCGTCGCACGCTGATCTGGTGGCGTTCGCCATCGCGCAGGGCATTCCCGAGGAGCAGGCGCACGACCTGACACGCGATGCCATCTTGGATCTGTTCGTTCGGTCCCGGTACGTGGCGGAAGGGGCCCCCATCGCCTCGTGGGCGCCGATCAAGGAAGGGCTGACGCCCCACGAACTCGCCAGGCATACGCACTCGACGTGGCTGATGGACCTGAGAACGCCTCTGCAGCTCCGAGACGAGCGGCTTGGCCACGTCTCGCGGGATATGCGTGGGATGCGCAATACATACTCGCATGTGACGCCAGAGTCTCGTGTGTGGCTTCGGGGCGAGTTGGAGCGGTTGTGGGACGGGGCGCTGGCGCGGCGGGCGTGGTTCGGCTTGCGTTCGCCGGTGGCGGCGCTGGACGATCTGCTGACTCCGTTCCGTGACGGCAAGCTTCGTCCGATCGCGCCGTTCGAGGCGCGGGGAGAGGTGCTTGAATTCCCTACCTCGCGTACGGGGTAATGGCCTCTCATCGCGAACTCATCGCGAACCCGGCCCGACAATCAGAAACGCCCGGCTCCAAGTGATCTTGGTCCGGGCGTTTTGCCTTGTCAGTGTGCGAGCCCCCAAACGGAATCGAACCGTTGACCTTCTCCTTACCATGCAGATTCGGCCCGACAGGCGAGCTGCACCAAGAGGCGTAGGCGCAGGTCAGACTATCAATCCTTCACAGTCACTATCAGCCAAGGTAGATCATTATCAGGATCTCATCGCGAACCCATCGCGAACCCGATCGAAGATCCCGAGTGGGCACGGAGCGTACCCGCCCCTCCGCGCGGAGACAGAGGCGCGAGCGCGGCGATAGATACGACGGCCGATCGGCCGTCACACAACACCCGCATGCCCCCCTTCCCGTCCTCGCGCCCATCGCGCATCATGTGACAGCACCGCCAACCGAGAACTCGAACACGAGAGCGGCACGGGGGGACACCATCGCCAGCAGCACGACGGCACGACAAGCACGGCCCGCACCGTCGAAAGCAGAGGCCCAGTTCGCCGTCCTTGAACAGACTTACCCGCGCTGGCGCATCCGGCGGCGCTCCACCGGCATGTGGACCGCCACCCGCGTCGTCGCCCCGACAGCCGCGCAGTCCGCGGCCGGCCTGCAGCGCTACCTCCTGCTGCCCACCCTGGACGCTCTGGCCGCCGCGCTCGTCGAGCAGTTCGTCATCGCCCAGACGGTCAGGTAGCGTCCGGGCGCTCCTGGGGCCACTCCTTGGCCGGGCGGACGAACGTGCCGATGCTCGACACCTGACGGACGTACCCCTGCTCTTCCAAATCGTTGAGCGCGTGCCTCGCAGTGTTCTGGCTGACGCCGAACTCCTGGGTCAGCGATCTGATGCCGGGCACCTTGGCCCGCGGCTGGTAGGTGCCGTCCAGGATGCGCCCTTTGATGATCTCCATGACTTGACGCCACTTGTGCTCATCCGGCACCAATTCGATCATGGAACTGAACGTAGTGCGCCCAGGCAGCGCCCCTCGCGCCGGGATTCGCCCAGGCGCGCCAAGGCGTGTCCATGCGCGACTAGGTGCGGCCAGGCGCGCCTATTGCGCGGAGATGATAAAGAAGAGGACGTGACGGCGGGGTGGCCACCCGCACGGGTTGCTGTCGGGCCCCGCCGTCACGCCTACACCTGGATACGCGGAAAACCGCGATCCGGATGCCTGGAGTGCCCCTCCCGGCGCCGACAACTCGCCAGACAGGTAGGCCTACCGGACCCTCCTGAGGGAAAGCATTCCACCGCAGACGTACTTCATCCACCCGGACGCGAAAACTTCCATACCGTGAGACTCGGAACGCTTGACAAGAGCGACGACTCTGTGGATGCCGGAAAGGGCAGAACCTGGTGAGGCGTCAGGCCTCAGGCCCGCGGATCTCCACCTTGTCGGCGGGCAGGATCTCGACCTCGCCGTCACGCTCAACGACGGTCACCCAACCGTGCTCCGGCAGGTCAAGTTCGGCGATCTCCGTCTCGTGGGCCGGCCGGTTGATGATCCGCGTCCGAGAGTTGGCCACGATGGGCGTGATGAAGTCCGCTCCTGCACGGACGAAGGATCCGCGATTCCGGACCGTATAGATCATTCCGAGGTCTCGCAGCACCTCCAGTGAACGCAAGATGGTGTCGCGTGCGACACCGAACTCCTGCGACAGGTGCACGACGGATGGCAGGCGTCGGCGTGGGGCCCATTCGCCTGCCTCGATACGAGAGCGCAGCGCCTGAACAATCTGCTGCTTCACCGTGAAATCGGAATCATAGTCGACCACATCCTGACCGTAAGCAGGGCTGCTACCAGCCCTGTTTCCAATACAGCCTATATAGATCACTTAAGGTCTAGATATAGGTGACTGTAGGTCAGAGGCTAGGCTACCTGCGGGTAACCAAGTACCTTGCCTACATGGCGACCTCCTCAGATGACGCCGACATCGTCCGGCAAGCGCAGGACCGCATCCTTGCCGCCCTCAGCGCGAGCGGGGACGTCACGTGCTCTGGATGCGGAGCCGCGATCATGCCCGTGTTCAGTGTCTTCAACGACTGGATGCGGATAGCGGTGTACGGGCAAGAGACGGTGCCCGCCGTGCAATGCCCGAAGGCGCCCGGCCTCCACGACATCCGCTACGGCCCACACCAGCCGAAGGTCGCCGCCGCCACGGAGATCCCGTTCCGCACAGGTGATCCGAGATGACCCCAACCACAGTGGAGGCGCCGTACGTCGTCGCCTACAGCGAGGAGACGGTCTCCCTCAACCTCGCAGTCGTCCGCGACGTGTGGGCGCTGGCCGGGCGGCGGCTGGCCTACTCAGACCCCAGGGCGAGCGACTGGGACCTGGGCGTACTGTGGGCCCGACAGGAGACGCACCGCGGCGGGATGGTCCGCTACGACGAGATGCACACCCTGCGGCAGAAGGAGTGCATGCTCGGCCGGCTGTGCCAGGTGTGCCGAGAGCCTGCCATGGATGCCCGTACCGGGAGTCTCACGTGGGTCTTCCACGCCGAGCCGCCCGCCGCCACCGGCCGTCTCAGCAAGCCGCCCGTTTGTCTGGGCTGCCTTCCTGGCGCCATCGCCGCATGCCCGCAGCTGCGCCGCGAGGCCCACGTCTACACCTCGGCCGACTACGACGTGTGGGGCGTCAAAGGCATTCTCTTCTCCCCCAGAGAGGGACCTGTCCGCAAGGACGTGCCGCTGACCGACATCTACGCACTGGAGTGGACGCTCGCCAGGGCCCTGGTCGTCCACGTGCGGGACCTGCAGCCCGCACCCCACCCCTAGCCAGCCCGGCCATCGCCGAGCCCCCGCGAGCGATGGCCGGGCATCCAAAACGCCAGCAGCGCCCGCCGGGCAGCTGCTGGACAGGGCAGGCCCCACTCCCGAACTGGAGGGGTAAGAGAGTGGGGCCATCGCCCGAAACCAGGCCCGTCGTCAACCCGCCCAGACAATGTCGACGATCCGCACGACGCCTACCTGATCCAGGACGAGAAACGTCACGAAGCCATGTCCGTCGCCGAAGTCCGCCCGCCGCACCTGAGGGTCATCGGTCGCCATCGTGGCGAGCGGATCGTAGGGGTCCTCACACACGTCGGCCATAGCCTGCGTCAGCGCGGTGAGCGCCCCGGTGGGGAATCCGCCGAGCTGGGATAAGGCCCGCTCGGACAGATCCGGACGGTAGTTCAACCGCGGCGGGCCAGCTCGGCGGCAACCGCCTCATCCAACGGGATCGACTGCCCAGCGCCACGCTTGGCCTCTTCGATCGCCTCGTAGTAGCCGGGCTGGTTCGTGGCAATCACAGCCAAGCTCCAACGGTGCAGCAATCGCCGCAGCGCCCTGTACTGGGAGACGTCTCTCAAGGCCGCCTGCGCAGCCTCACGGTACTGGCGCAGAAACTCGGGACGCTCCCTCGCCGGCAGGCTGGCCAGGATCACAGCAGGGTCCTGCGGGTCATCCTCGAACACCGGCTGGGCAGACATGACGGCTCCTCTCGGGCTATCGATACGAGACTACAGACTCACATTGATATGGAGCAGGGGAGGCGGTCTACGGGACAGCCCCTGCCCCATCCTCATGGCCGTCACCGTCGGGAGGCTTTGCGGTGATGTCTGGTTTGGGCGCCTTCCCTCCCCGCGTCTTCCTGGACAGCAGCGTGCTCGCGGCCTCGGCCAGCAGGTAGGTAGCTGGGTGAACGCCGGGGATCTCCGTCCCCCTGAGCAGTTCGCGGATACGGCGGACCTTCAGCGGCTGCTTCTTCAGGTACTCGGCAAGCTGCCCGGCTGTAGCCGTCGGAGCGGCTGGCCCTTCGACCTCGCCGTCCGGTCGCTCTCGTTCAGATGGTGCGTCACTCGGCCGGTCGACCGGAGACACGGCCGCGTTGAGCAGCTCCTGGCGGACCGCCACCAGCCACTGCTCGATGCGCCTGTCGACCCGGTCGGCTAGCTCGTTAGCGATACGAGCCCGAACCTCGCTGTCGAGCCGCTCCCCGAACATCGTTGTGAAGCGTTCGTCGAAACGCTCATCGAAGCGCTGCTGGAAGTGAGTGCTGTCGCCCCACGTGTCGGCATAGACAGTAAACAGGGTGTCGAAAAAGTTGTTCGCCCACTCGTCGACACCGGGCATTCCCTCGTCCTGCCATGCCCTGAACCGGTCGTTGAACCGCGAGTCGAATCGGCTGGCGAACTGGGAGTCGAACTCTTCCCGGAAGCGGCCGTCCACCCTGTTGGCCCACGCCGGCATCCGCTGATTCAGCTCGGCTTTGAGCAGTTCCCCGAAATGCTCGGCGATCCACTGATCGAACCGGGCGTGGAACCACTCCTCGAATTGCTCCTCTGTCCACCGTGCTCTGAACCCCATGCAGCGCCCTCGCCAAGAGCAGATGAAATGGATCAGTCAAGTGGACGATACGAAAGAACATGCAGGCCGGATAGAAGATGATCAGGCACCATTGCGTCTCTCAAGAGAGACAGAAACCGGCCGTTGACTCAACTGGTCATGGCAGCACCGACAATGCCACCTGCCGCGGCGACCTTTAGGTGGCCGGGAAGGTATGCCGCCGCGATGTCGTCCTGCCGCTTAGCCCTCGGCCACCGCGCACCCGCCGGATCGCTCGCCTCTGCCTCGCGGACCCGGTCGAAGAGTCGTCCAGGCGCAGCTGAGCCGAGGATGTCGAGCGCGTCAGCGAACGAGCCCAGCCCGAACTCGACAAAGCGCGTCGCGCCATCCGACAGCAGGGCGACCCGCCGAACCTCCCTGGTGGAGAAGGCGCCTGTCAGCGACTCGTACGCCGCATCCGGATCGTTGGATGCGATCGGGTAGCCGCCGACCCGTTTGTTACGCATGCGCCGCTGGTTCTCGACGAACGCGATCCGCGCGGCCTGGTGCTCAGGCGTACCCGTTGGCAGCGCGGCCATCGCCTGCCAGAGATCCGCGCCAACTTCGTCGATCCGCTTGTCCGTGACGGTGATAATCTCGCCGTTCACGTCGGCGACGAAGGTCGAGTCGCCCAGCACCAGGTATTCGACGCGGTCTCGGACGCGCCGCGCCATGATGACGGTGCTCGACGGGGTACCGGGGTTGTTCAGATCGCACCAGACGCCGTGTGACTCCGCCACCGCGTCGAGGGCCAGCGCGAGGGCGGTCGTCAACGGAGTGGACGGGTTTCGCATGTTGAACATGAGGTGGTCGCCGAGCTGGTTCACATACCAGGGTGTGCCGTGATTGCAGCCGGTAGGCAGTTCCGAGGGTCCGCCAGCGCCGTCTAGGAGTACGGCTCTGGCCGAGGTGCTGTTGACCGTGGCGGCCACGTAGTCCTCGTTGAGCTTGTCTTCGCGACCGGGGCGGGTGTCGAGGTACATAGGGCGCCCTCCTTCAACGCTTGGTGTGGACGTACACGCGTGAGGCTAGTTCGACATTCAAGATCTCTTTGCCTCTTGCCGTGGCGGTCGTCTTCACTACCGCAGACCAGAGATTCCGGTGTGCCTCTTCCCATAGGCCGACCACGTTGTGGACGAAGTACTCGACCGCGCCAGCAGTTCCAGCCCCGTGCGCGCCTCCGAGGTACAAGAAGCCACCTTCGCCGTCCGGCCGGCGGATGCGCCCTATGTGGGCATAGCAGGTGCGGGGCTCGTCCGTGTCGGGTTCGTCTTCGTCGAAGTCGGACCGGTATTCGACTCCCTCACGCGTATCGATCAGCATCCAATTCCTGCTGTCGCCGATCCTGCGCCACTTGATGATGGGGTCAGCTGTGATCGCCTGGGCGATCAGCGGGGAGATGCGTGGACCCACGAGCACCGCCAAGTTGTCGCGGTTCAAGTCGATGTAGCCCATCTCCGGGATGCGGTCGACCTCGGTCTCCAGCCCCATCTCGCGGGCAAGCCGATCCAATTTGGTGACGGCGTCTTGCGTGGTCGCTAACACCGACGGGCGGGCGCGCTGGTCCTCTCGCTTCTCCACTACTGCAACGGTCAGCAAGGCCCCTGCTCGCGGCTTTGGGACGAGTAGCGCCCTCTCCGGTCCGGGGCCGGTCGTGACGAGTTTGTTGAGCCGCGAACGGGTCACCCCGAGCTCCCGAGCGATGTCGGCCTGACTCAGCCCGCCTCGGAGCATCTCATCAATTGCCTCCCGCCGGATGCCCGCCAGTTCGTCAACTTGACCCGCGAGCCGCGCCTGCTCGATGCCCACGGCTCGGGCTCGTTCGGCCGGGTTCTCTATGCGGCGGATGCGCTCCACCTCTGTGTCCTCCATGGACTGACCACCTCCTCCTGGCTCTCACTTATGTCCAATGTAAACAGGGGGTGACAACTAATCCGTACCTACCTGTTGACGATATCCCGTGAGGTGGGTACCGTCCATGACGTAAGTACGTTAACGCGGGTTGACACCCTTGGGAAGTAGCTCGCGTTCACTGCAAGACCGCTAAACGCAAGCGGGCTCGTCCGGTGCTACCAACACCGGACGAGCCCTTGATCTCACGTCCTGATCTACGCAGGAGGAGACCCGTGGGCCATCTTTCCATGGCCATTGGAGTGGTCGATCAGCCGGGGGTAACCAGATGCCCGCCTAACGGCGCAGGCCAGCCCCCCGAGTCGACGTTCGGCATCCCTGTCGGAGTGTTCTCCTGTGCCCGGCTGCTGTTCGCGATTGTCAGCGATCACGGTTCGGCCATCACCTCAGACATGCAGAAGCGGCCCTCGCCTGCCGAGACCTGGGCCGCCCGCATGTCCTCTACACCGCCGATAACGGAAGGGACACGCCCCACTATGACACATGCCGCCTTCAGCAACACCCTCTCCGAGAGCGAACTGGACCTGATTCAGGCGACGGCCGACGTCTGGCGACTGAGGGGCTACGGCCAGACCGCGGACAACCTCCTCGCCGTGGCCGGCCTCACACTCCCGACGCCCGAGCCTTCGGTGCTGCCCCCGAACGTGTACCAGCTCTCCGCCTACCGCGCCCGCAGTCAGGCGGCTGCACGATGACCGCATCCACCCTCGACGAGCTCCTGTCGATCGCGGGCCTGCTCATCTGGCTGGCGATCCTGGCCGTGGTGGTCGTCACCGCTTACCGCCAGATCCACCCGTACAAGGTGGTCGGCCACAGCCCGTCCATGGGCCTGATCGGCATCCGCTGGCGCGACGAGCCCGACCGCACTCACTGGCTCACCCCGGCCCACCTGCAGCAGCAGGCAGGTGAGCACCGATGAGCCCCGCCCAGATGAAGGCCACGCTCGCGAAGGTCAAAGCCACCACCCGCGAGAGCATCCAGCACGCTGCGGATTTCCGCCGCTCGGAGCCCGCCTTCGCGATCGACGAGTCCCGCTGTACCGACTCCCGCTGCTCCAGCGGCTGCTCCTGCGGGAGGACACGATGACCGCCACCCTGCTCACCCACGATGCGACCACCAACGCGCTGGCCCGATTCGCCGCCGCCATGGGCCTGCTGGCCCTCATCGACGAGGAACTGGCCGCCGCTCAGAAGCTTGTGGACCACTCCGTCGAACGTGCCGTCGCTGAGGCACGAGGCGCCCGATGAACCCGCCCGGCTGCCGCCTCCCACACCTCCCGCGGCAGCCGGGCATCCCACCCCTCTGGAGATCGATATGACCACCTACGTGGACGCCTACCACCAAGCCCGCCAGTACCTGGCCGCCGGCGTCACCCGAGCCGAGCTGCAGGCGCTTTCCAGGCGCTACGACAGCGACGGTGAGCACGCCACGGCCACCGCGTTCAATGCGGTCGCCAACGAGTAACCCGTAACCCGCCCCCGGCCCGACCAGCAGACACCCCGTCTACCCATAAGGAGATCGACATGAACGACAACCCTCAGCCCCAGCCGTGCCCCGGCCACGTCGTCCAGTGCGGCTCTTGCCAGGGCAAAGGACGTGACCCGGTTCTGCCCCTGTCCCAGCAGTGCAAAGTCTGCGAGGGCGTTGGCAGCGTCCTGCTCCAGCCCAAGAGCTGACGGTCCGTGAGCCGCCCGCCCCGTCCTTCCCGAGTCGGGCGGTTCACGAATCACCAGCCCACCACGCCCCTAACGACTCGCAACGAAACGGACCCGTCATGAAGCCCCCGACCGACCAGCCACCTCCAGGCCGCCGCTGGTTTCGCTCCGGCGCCGAGCGCGCCGCAGACAAGGCTGCCGCTCAGGTCCGCCGGGAGCGCGCCCTGATCGAGCGGCAGCGTGCCCGTGACCAGCGCGACGTCGAGCGCATTGAGGCCAAGCAGGAGAGGCGGCGCGTACGCCAGGAGTCCGCGAACGCCCGCGCGGGCAAGCCGCGGCTCATAGCCGGCCGTTCGATCGAGGACGTCCTGACCGTCGTGGCCGCGTCCATCGCGACCGGTGTCTCCGCCCAGGGCATGTGGCGCTTCTCCGGTGACGTGCTCGGCCTCGACGGGCCGCTGCGGCTGTTGCTGTTCGCGTTCATCGAGGTCGCGATCATCACCTCGGCCGTACGCGCCCGCCGCAACATGCGCGAGAAGTACTCCGCGGGCATCGACGGCCTCGCCGTGTGGGCGCTCACCTGCCTTACGGCGGTGCTGTCCACCATGGACGCCCGCTCCGCTCCCGAGGCCGTCTTCCGGCTCGCCGCGCCGCTGGTCGCCGCCTGGCTGTGGGAGCGCGGCATGGCCATCGAGCGCCACCGCGTCCGCGGCACGTCAGGCATCAACTGGCGCCTCACCCCCGAACGGCTACTGGTCCGGATCGGCCTCGCTGAGGCGACGGACCGCACGGCCGGGCAGGTGGACGCGCACCGCAGGCTTACCCGGATCGCTCTCGCGGCCAAGCGGGTGCACCAGTTGCGGGCGGAGAACGCCTCCGACCGCAAGATCCGGAAAGCCGTAACCAAGCGGGACCGGATGCTGGATCAGGCGGTCGAACACACCGGCCTGGCCAAGGACAAGCAGATGCAGTGGGCGCTGCTCGACCAGGTGTCCACGCTTGGCGGCGCCGAGAGCCTGTCCGATGTACTCGACACGGCGACCGGGCCCTGGTCGCTGCTCGACCACCCGGCCATCACTGGCGCGATGCGCCACAGCGAAGCGGCCCAGCTGGCGGAGGAGACCCGCCGTCTCTCGGACGCGGTCCTGTCGGCACGCGATCCCGAGGCCGCCGCGATGATCGAGATGCTCGCCGCGATGGTCACCGGGCAGCGGGTAGCGACACCTCCCGCCGACACTCCGCAGCGAGTGTCGCCCGGGGTGGCGGATCTGGTGGCGGGCCGGGTGTCGCTGCGCCCCGTTCCCTCACCGTCGAGCGACACCCTCAACGACACCTCCGGCGACACCCGGAGCGACACCTCGAAGTGGGTGTCGGAGGAAGTGTCGCCCGAGGTGTCGGACGACGAGGTCGACGAGATCTTTGCGCGTCTGCGTGACGAAGAGGGCGACACCGGCGACGACACCGAGACCGCCACCCCGAGCGCCACCGAAGCGATGCGTAAGTACTGGGATGCCGCCATCGCCCAAGGGCGGGTGCCGAGCGGCCCCGAGCTCGCCAAAGTGGGCGGCTGCGGCGACTCCTACGGTCGGCGGATGCGCCGTGAATGGCTGGACGCCCTCGACGGCCGGACGCGCCGCCGCCTGGCTGGCCCGAAGAAGGCGACGGCATGACCTGGCCTGAGCGGCTGCTGGAGTACGCGACTCTCGCCGCCCTTGTGGTGGTCGCGCTCGTAGTCACCTTCTGCGCCGAGGACGCGGCCAGCTTCCGTACTCGCCTGTGGTCGACGCACTGCCGGTGGACGTGGGCTGCCTGGGACACCACCAAGACGTCGACCGTACTCAGCAAGAGGGTCACGGTGACGTCCACCCGCGAGACCGCTTTGCGGCTGCTTCGCGACGTGATTGGAGACCTGTAAATCATGGGCGAGTTGACGCGACGCATCACCGATTTCGAGTCGAGTACTCCGGTCGCTTCCCACGAGGCTCACGCCAAGTACTTGGACAACTTGGAGGAGATGTTGCGCGCCGCCGCGATCATGTTCGGACAGGACGGACAGATCGGCGGAACCTGGCTGCGCAAGAGACGGCCGAGCCGGGGCCGGTTCATCCATCTACGGGAGCGGATCGCCTTCGGGAGGCGCACCAAGGCGCACGGCCGGCACGGCTCCAAAGCGCTCGCCGCGGCCGCCGACAAGGTCAGGGATCTTGCCGCATTCCATCGGGAGTTCGTGGAACGCGAAGGCAAGACGCCGCGAGGAGGCGAAAAGCAGTCATGACAGCTGATCGGAACCGAGCGGCGAGCATGCGCGTACGGGCTTCCACCTGGGAGAACGCAGACTTCACCACCGGCCACCGGGCCTACCGGCAGCACCTGGAGAACGTGCGCGTGCTGCTGATGCACGTCGAGTACGTGGTCTCGCGGGACACCGACGAGGCGGCCCGATGGCTGCGCCAGCACGGCAAGAAGAGCAAGGGCGCCGAGTCACGTGCGTGCCCGCGGATGCCCTGGCTGGAGGCGTTCTTCCAGTCGGTCCGCTACCGCTTCAAAGGCAAACTCGTCGCCGAGCTGGTGCAGGAGGCGGCGAAGGACGCCGTGCTGATGGCCTCGGTGCACGCCGAATATCTGCTGATGGAGGGCGACGGGGCGATCCCGAACGACCGGTATCGAAAGGACAAGACGTGATGGCCCGCCGTATGCGAGTTGTCGAGCAGGAGCAGATGCCGCAGGTGGGTGGCGGCTTGTGGGTGACCCACGGCCTGCCGTCTCTCTTCCCGTTCATCATGGCCGTGGTGTGGGGTGTGCTGGTTGAGGGCGCCCACCTGGCGTGGGGCGGCAGCCCGTTGGTCACTCCGCTGGTGGCCATCGTGTTCTTCGCGATCGGCGGGTGCCTCACCGTGTTCGGCTACGTGTCGGCGGGCCCGCGCAAACATCTGCGGATCGCGGTCACGGCGAGCGGCGCGGCCATGACGATCAACCTCCTTCTCGGCTTGGTATTCGGGTTCGTGACCAGGGATTTCACCACCAATTGGTGGCTGATCTCCGCGTACGTGATCTGCATGCTCGGAGTCTGCCCGCTGTGGTTGATCTGGCGGTGGACGAAGTACGCTGGCTCGACCACGCCGGCTATCACCGCCGGAGACGAGACGGGCGCGTCCGTGCTGGTGGAGATGGCCCGCGACGCTCGCACGAAGATCCACAAGCCGAGGATGGACGAGCGTGGCGTGATCCGGGCCAAGGTGTCCGCGCAGCCCGGCGGCACCATGGGCGACGCTCAAGCGCTGGTGGAGCCTCTGGCCGCCGCCGCCCGAGCAGTGCCCGGCGGCGCGAGCCTGATCCGTAACCTGGACGTCGAGGGCGAAGGCGAGATCGAGATCGCCACCCGCGACAACCTCAAGGCGCCGATCCCCTGGCCTGGCCTGACGCCGGAGCTGCGCGGCATTCTGCCGACCGATTGGTTCTCTCTCGGCGAATACCAGTCCGGCCCGGTGCGGGTGCGGATCGTCGGCGACGTGGATAAGGACCGGTCCGCGCCAGACGTGTCCCACCTGAAGGTGGGCGGCGTGACCGGGTCCGGCAAGTCCACGGGCGCCCAGGCCATGATCGGCTCCGTCATGGGGATGCGCCGGCTCACCACCATCGGCGTGGACGTGTCCACCGAACTGCAGATCCTGGGTCCCTTCAAGGACGGGTTCACGATTCCGCCGATCACCGACTACGAGCTGGCGAAAGCGTTCATCCACCGCATGAACAAGGTGGTCATCCCCGGCCTCAAGGCGCACTTGGCGCGGGAAGGGCTGAAGCGCTGGTCGCCGAAGTCGAGCCTGAACCTGATGATGGTGGTGTTCGAGGAGTCGAAGGCGTTCGGCCGGCTGCAGAAGGCGTATCACGACATGGTCGCGGACGCCCGCGCAGCCGGGGTGTGGATCGTGTCGTCCACCCAGTCGTGGCTGTGGCGCAACCTGTCCACTGACGTGCGTAAACAACACCCGTCCGGCTGGTGTTTCGGCATGAGCGAGCCTGACGACGTGGCCACCGTGCTCCCGGAAGAGGCGGTCGCGGCACTCGGCGACAAGCTGCCCACGTGGGGGGACCGCCGACCTGGCTACAGCTACCTGGCGTGGCGGGGTGTGCCGGAGCGGATGTGGCCGAAGATGCTGCGGGCTTACGACCCGCTACGCGAGCAGCTGCTGCAGGCGGTCGAGCTGGGGGCGCCGTACCGGGACCCGATGGACTCGGTGACGAAGGAGCTGTTCGGCGACCTGTTCGCCGATCATGTGCGGCAGCGAGGCCCGATGCCGGTGTTGGTGGGCCGCCCCGTGCCGAGGGACGTCGCGGCGGAACATCAGTTCGACGGGGACGACGACGAAACCAACGCAGACGATCTTGAAGCGGAGGTTGCCGAAGAACACGAAGAGGACCGCCGGGAGGTCTTCGACGACCTCGCCGAGGTTCGTCGCCGCGACCTCGGCGACCTCGCCACCCCGGCCGATCTTGAAGATGTGGACGCCGACCAGCCCATCCCCGAACTCGGCGCCGTCAACGATGAGGAGTCCAACGCCGACGAGGTGGCGCTGACGACGGAGCAGGCGCAGCGCGTGTGGGACGAGAAGCTGGACGAACTCTGGCGCTCGGGGGGCCGACGCCTGACGACCGACATGCTGACTACGTGGCTGGAGGCGGCAGGCAGGAAGCGCCCCTTCCTGTACCGGCAGCGCGACCGCTGGCAGGCGGCGGGATGCATTGTTCCGCGCTCTGGTGCGGACGGGTGGGACCTCATCGCGTCGCCGCTTGAGGCCGCTCTGGTCGGCCCGCCTCACGGGGAGTAGTCGGCGCTCCGTTCTGCCGGACATGCTCTGCGGTCGCCTCCTTTTCCTTAGGGGATTCGACGGCGTTCGTAAGGAGCGAACAAGAGCCGGACACCTTACGAACATGCCCCGGACAAGATCGTCGGACACGCCGGACATCGACGGAGAGTGACCGAACACGTCGCCGGACATGCCGGACAAGATCAACGAACACTGCGGACAAGATCGTCGGACATCGAACACGTGCCGAACATGAACTGTACGTAACCGAACGCGCACGTAGTGCGCCCGAACGAGATCAACGGACACGCCGGACATCCCAAACCACCACCGGAGACCACCATGACAACCATCCCCCCAACGCTCCTCACAGCCCTCCACGAGACCACCGACCCGCTCCGACGGGCAGCCCGACTCGACGACCTCGCTGACGCCCACGAACTCACCGGAACCCCCAACCGGGCCCGCCTGCTCCGCCTCATCGCCGCCACCGAGACGATGCTCGCCCACCCCGACAGCGACCCCGAAGACGACCCCGCGTGGGACGAAGGGATCTGGTGGCGGCTCGCCAGCACCACCCACCGGCTCATCCGGGCCGAAGTGCTGGAGGAGATCTGGCGAGATTGGGCGCTGGCCGAGGTCGGCGACGAGGACGCCGACATCCTCCTGGAGATCGCCGACACCGAGCGGCACGCCCACGAGCTCACAGCCGACCTGGACCTGTCGCTCAAGAATGCCCACGAAACGCAGGTAGCCGACCTGGACGCCGGCTTCGACTTCGAGGCCGGTCTCGCGGACGTGTACGTCCGCGCCGCTAGCCGCCGGCCAGTAGCAGACGCGAGGCGAGAGGACGTCGACGAGGTCGTCCAGGCGGACGGCCCCGATCGGATCGTGTACCGCCCGGCGCCGTCAACAGCGCTGCGTGACGCCGTGGCGCGCTCGGCGAAGGTCTTCGGCGCCGCCCTGGCCATGGCCGTACCCGTCCTGCTGGTCGTCGCCCCGCAGGCGCCGTGGCAGCTCAAGGCCGCCAGCGGGGCGGCGGCGTTCCTAGCTGTACTGGGCTGGGTCGGCTGGACGCTGTGGAGAGGACCGGACCGGTGACCGCCCGACGCCGCACCGCGCGGCCTCAGACGCGCCGCAAGCCGACCCGCAAACCCGCGGCTGCCCGCACCGTCTCGCCGCCACGCGGCCGATCCAGCTCAGGCGACCTGTCCAAACTGACCCGCGCCGCCTACCGCGGGCTGGCGCGCGGCATCGGCAACCTGATCCGCGCCACCGCCGGCGGCCCCGAGAACGTCGACGAGCGTCAACGACACGACAGCGCCGCCCTCGGACTCGCGCTCACCGCGGCAGCCATGCTCGCGCTCGCGGACGGCCATGGCGTCGACTGGCTCCAGACCGTCGCCTACGGCGAGGCTCTACCGTTCGGCTCCGCCTACCGGCTGGCCCCACTGCTGCTGCTGTGGGCGGCCGTGCGGATCTGGCGCCGACCAGACGACCATGTGACCACGATGCGCCGCGGCGTCGGCCTGATGCTCGTGGTGGCCGTCGTGCTCGGCATAGTGCACCTGGCGCACGGGACGCCGACACCCGGTGATGCCGCGGCATGGGATCGCGTGGCGTCGGCTGGCGGCCTGATCGGGTTGGGCGCGTCCTGCCTGGTGCTGCTGATCCCCGCCGTCTTCGTGATCGCGGCGCAGCTCGCCGCGGCCGGGTACGGGATCGTGCTCATCATCGGGCGGGGCGTCCTGCGCACACGCAAGACCGCCGACTCAGGGCCGGCGGAGCAGCCGCCAAGCCGCTACCGAGTCGACTCTCCCGCAGAGTCGTACGAGGAGGAGGCGGAAACCCTCGCCGAAGCGCCCGCCCACGCGGACGACCCCGAAGGCGAGGTCGTGGAGGCGCCGCCCGAGCAGACGAAGACGACCACACCCGAGACAGGCAGCAAGGCCGACCAGCCCAAGACGGACACCGCCTACACGCTGCCTGACCTAACGCCGCTCAAGGCCGGACCACAACCCAAAGCGCGCAGCAAAGCCAACGACGTAGCCGCAGCCGCGATCACCAAAGTGCTCGCCGACTTCGACCTCGTCGCAGACGTAACCGACCTGATCCGCGGGCCTCAGGTGACCCGCTATCTGATCACTCCCGGACGCGGTGTCGCCGTCGCCAAGATCCTGGCGCGTAAGGACGATTTCGCGCTCGCGGTACGCAACGAACACGTCCGCATGCTGGCGCCCGCGCCCGGCCGTGCCGCGGTCGGACTCGAAGTCCCCAACGCCGACCGGGACCTGGTGCGGCTTGGCGACATCCTCCGCTCAGACGAGGCCAAAGCACGCCGCCATCCACTCACGGTCGGGCTGGGCAAGGACATTGAGGGCGGTGCGATCGTCGCGAACTTGGCCAAGACTCCGCATCTGCTGATCGCCGGGGCGACCGGCGCCGGCAAGTCGGTGTGCGAGAACGGGCTGATCTGCTCGGTGCTCGTCCGCGCCACCCCCGACGAGGTTCGCCTGCTGCTCATCGACCCGAAACGGGTCGAGCTCGCGGCGTACGCCGGCATCCCGCACCTGATCACCCCGATCGTCACCGAGCCGAAGAAGGCCGCCGAAGCCCTCAAATGGGTGGTAGGTGAGATGGACCGCCGCTACGACACGCTGGCCAAGTACGGGTTCAAACACGTCGACGACTTCAACAAGGCCGTCCGGGCGGGCAAGTTGAACGCCGCCTACAGCGAACCCGAGATCAAGCCGCTCCCATACCTGCTGGTCGTCATCGATGAGCTGGCCGACCTGATGATGGTCGCCAAGAAGCTCGTCGAGGACTCCATCGTGCGCATCACCCAGCTCGCCCGCGCCGCGGGGATCCACATGGTGATCGCGACCCAGCGGCCGGAGAAGAAGGTCGTCACCGGCCTGATCAAGGCGAACGTGCCATCGCGGCTGGCGTTCGCGGTCTCCTCTCACGTCGACTCCCAAATCATCCTCGACCAAACCGGCGCCGAAGACCTCATCGGCGAGGGCGACGCCCTCTACCTGCCGATGGGCGCGAGCAGGCCGATCCGTCTGCAGAGCCCGTACGTCACCGACGAAGAGATCACGCAGATCGTCGCCCACTGCAAGAAGCAAGGCGGCGGCTACATCGACGCACCCGCGTTGCCCGACGAGGCGTCGGAAGAGTTGGGCGACGAGGAGCGTGCGCTCCTCGTCCAGGCCGCCGAGCTGATCGTGACCACCCAGTTCGGCTCCGCGTCGATGCTGCAGCGCAAGCTCCGCGTCGGCTTCGCGCAGGCCGGAGCGCTCATGGACTTGCTCGAAGCGCACGGGGTGGTTGGGGAACCCGACGGATCGAGGGCGCGCGAGGTGCTCGTCAAGCCCGACGACCTGCCCGCGCTACTCGCCGACCTCCGCGGCGAACTGCCGTAGAGCGGCCGTTGCGGGTGCTCGCCCGGCCATCGGTCGGGCGGGCTCCCGGAAGGTCCGCTCACACGAAGGAGATCACCGTGATATCAGCACCCGACCAGATCGGCGTGGACATCGCCTACGACGATCCACCGATCCGCACCTACACGCATCCCGAGGTGCTCGCCGCAATCGCACGCGGGGAGAAGTGGGCGGACCCGTGTATGGACCCCGCTCTGATCACCGACTGGCCCGCCCGCCAGGCCGCCGCCGCGATCCCGTTCAAGGTGGTCGACGGCCGGCCCGTCAACCCGCACACTCCGACCGGCATCGAACGCGGACGCAACGAGCTCGGCCACTGGGGCGAGCAGCTCTGCGCGGACGCCATCGTGACCGCTTTCACCGAAGACGGCCGCTGGCTGGTCATGGTGGAGCGGGGCGACGGCCACGGCTGGGCGCTGCCTGGCGGCACCGTGGAGCGGGGGGAGCGTCCGGAGGTGGGGGCGCTTCGCGAGTTGCGGGAGGAGACCGGCCTGGCCCTGGGCCGGGTCCTGTGGCATGTGCTGCCCGCGCTCTACGTCCCGGACCCGCGTGCCTCGGATGAGGCGTGGATGGTGACGGTGCCCGTACGGACCCACCTGGGCACCGTACGGCACGCCGAACTCCCCGCCGTAACAGGTGCCGACGACGCCAAGAGGGCTGCGTGGGTGCGGGCTGACAGCTACGCGATCCTGACCGGCTACCTGACCGAGACGTATGCGGGCCGGGTGTTCATCGCACATGAGGCGATGCTGGCCGAACTGCTCGGCTGACCCACAGACGGGCAGCCACAAGCGCTGACGCTGCGGGTGCTCGCCCGGCCATCCGTCGGGCGAGATGCCCGGAAGGTCCGCTCTACGAAACCCAGGAGGCAGACATGAGGACGTTACCGCTCAGGCTCGGCGTGGTCGCACTGGTCGCGACCGCACTGGTCGCCTGCGGGCAGGTTCCGCAGAAGGCACAGCAAGCAGATGCGACTCCCACGCCCACCACCAACATCGGCACGGACCAGGAAGCCTCGCCGGACGATGTGCCGGGCGTCGTCATGGCGAAGCTCGGCGACGACGAGGGACTCATGATCCTCCCGATCCAGGACGCGCCCGCCTACAACCGGAAGGCCACGGCCGAGCAGGTCAAGGCGTGCCCGATGGACGCGCGGTACCCCGACTGCCTGCCAGCGAAGCAGACGTCATGACCGAGACCGCCAGTGAGGTGCCAGCGTCGACACTCCGCTTGGTACCAGCCGACATGGACTGGCCATCGTACGAGGCGGAGATCACGAAGGCTCTTGCCGAGCGGGACCCGGGCGAGGCGTGGGTGCTGCTGTTCGACTGCCAGGCCCTGCTGTTCGAGTCGATCCGCCGCGAGCAGGACATGGCCCGCTGCCGCCTGCTGGCTCTCACCGCAGAGGCTGAGCATCGGGTGCACGTCTGCGACGGCGAGCCAGAGCCGCCCGTGGCCACCCTGGAGGACGTTGGCCAGGCTGTGGCCGCCGGCGACTACAGCGGGGTGCTCGGCCACGCTTTCGGCCTGTGGCTGCACGTGTGGCGGTGCGCCGTCCGCGCCGAGGACTACGCGACGCTCGCCAGGCTGGCGTTCACGATGTTGGCGCATGTCCGCTTCTACCCGGCCGCGCAGCTCATCCCAGCCGTACCGCTGCAGTTCTGACCCCCGCACCCGCATGGGTGTCCACATATACGACGCCCCGGCCGCCCTCATCGCGCGGGCCGGGCACCCCTTCCCCTTCTACGAGGAGGTTCTCCCATGTCGGAGGACAGCGCCATACGCCTGAAACCACCTGCACCCACACCGGCCCAGCTCGGAAATGTCGATCTCGACTCGTGGCGAGCCGTCCCCGGCGAAGACAACCCAGAGAAGCTCGACTGGGGTAGATGGGCTGTTGCCGGAGGCGACGAGGTCCTGGAGCCGTACATCGAGATCGTCGGAAGCGACACCGCCAAGCAGATCGCCGAGTTCATCGTCGACGCCGTCCAGCAGCACGCGCGCAAACTGTGGGCCGAAGGAGCCATGGCGGACGTGCTGGAAGCCCGTCAGCAGGTCGGAGGCGAGGACAGCTGCGCCCTGTTCGCTTGGGGAGCTGTCTGCGACCTTGTGCAGCAGGTTTCCGTCATATCCGCCGTGTTCCAGGACGGGCTCACCGCCAGGGCTGGCGACCGCCCCGAGCGGCTGTACCCGCTGTACGCCAGGCTCGCGGCAACGCTGCTGATGCACATGGAGCAGATCCGCGCCAACGACAGCAACTACTCGCACTGGTAGCCCAGTGTCCACATAGATCGACGCCCCGGCCGCAGGGTTTCGGCCGGGGCGTCTTCGCGTTGTGCCCTTATGCCCGGTTTGCATAGATTTTAGGCGTGGCGATATGGCGCGGACCCGATGGCATCCTGGTCGAGACCATCGTGCTCGACCGGCGCCCCTGCCTACGTGTCTCCCAGGTCGTGAATGGACGCCGCTACCACCAGGCGTATTGCGGCCTCGCCGAGTTGGCCCAGTACGTCGACCTGGCCGACCTGGTCGAGGTGATCCTCTTCCCTCGCGTACCGGCGTGAGCCTCTCGCCACCTCAGACGGTGACGGGCATGGCCTGAGGCCGGCTGATCGCCGTAGCAAGGCGGCCTACGCCAGCGGCACCTGAGTGATGTTCCACCAGCTCGGCGGCGATCTTCCGGATCGATGGCCTGTCGCGCACCTCCGAGGGTGCATGGCGGTGTGCCGCCAGCAGCTCTGCCGTGGCCTGTTCTGGTTTGCCCCACTGCCACCAGATCCGAGCGAGGTCGGTGTGGAGTCGTCCGCGCCGTTCAGGCGAAGAGAAGCTTTCATCCCGCAGGTCCCGGACGGCGTGCAGTGCCGTTCGGGGATCGCCGAGGGCGTAGTGGATGTTCGCGCGGTAGAGCGTGGCGAAGGGGACGGCTGTGGGGGCCATGGCCGGTATCCGGGTGGCGGCCTGCTCGGCTTCGGCGATCCCCTCCAGGGCGCGCGACTCGTCTCCGCCCCAGGCGTAGGTGTAGGCCCTCGCGCACAACAGCCGCAGGTGCATGTCGGCTTGAGCAGTCGTGCGCAGGCCGGTTGCCGTCAGCTGGTCGATGCCCCTCGACATGACGGCAGCGGCAAGGTCGGGGCGGCCTCCGATGCGGAGCATCATGCCCAACGCCCGCTCCGAGGCGGCCTTGGACACCGCGTCTTCGGACCTGTCGGCGTACAGCAGCGCGCGTTCCGCCGTGATCCGGGCGGAGTCCTTGACGCCGACCTTGTTGAGTGCGTCAGTTGCCAGGTTGTAGCTCGCCGACACCAGCGCCCACCCCGCGGGGGTCTGGGCGCGCTCGGCCGCGTCAACCGCCGATGCGAGCAGGCCGGGCAGGGTGGCTATCAGGCCGGTCAACTCGGCGGCGTCGAACTGGCGGCGCGCTGCCCTCAGCTGCTGGGCGATCTGCGCCGGAGCGGCGGAACGTTCCGGTTGCTGCGGAACGGCCAGAGCGTCGTCGAAGCGTTTGAGTAGCGGTAGCGGGATGCTCAGCCCGACCGCAGTGAGTAGTGTGCGACGCCGCATCGGATCGGTCCCCTCATCGTTACGACTCCTACCCGATACTGTAACCGCGCCGTTGCGGTGCGTAACGGGTTGGGGGCGGGGTGTTTCGGCGGGCGCCGGGGCACCCGGGCGTAACTGCTCCGGCGTCACGTAGTAGAGGCGGCACAGCATGTGCTCGTAGTCCGGCGACATCGCCACAGCGCCGTGCTCCCACCGGCAGAGCATCTCTGTGTTGACCCGCGGCGGGGGCCGTTCGTCAGCCTCGTACAGAGCGACGAGCGCGGCCACCGCCTGTGACCGAGACCAGCCCTGCGCCAGCCGCCACACCTCCAGCGGCAAGATGTCCGGCAGCCGCTGAAGAATAGCCGCAGCCACCTGCCCGGCCTCCATGCATTGATCGACACATGCCCGGCGGATGGCACGGGCCTGGCGGGCCAGCTCGGCCCGTTGCGCTCGGCTCATAGCGACCACGGGCTCAGGGTAACGTCCGGCCCCGCCGGCGCACATTGCCGCCGCGGCAATGTGCCGGATACCCGGCATTGATGCTGCAGGGGCGGAGCGAGACCGTGTCAGCACGCCAACGGCGTATCTCCCCCGCTAGTCCCTACGATCACGGCCAGCTGGCCGTAGCAAGAGAGGGAGCGCGTCATGTCCACCGCAACAAGCGCCCTGGCCGATCAGGTCGCGTGCGCCGACACTCTGGATGCAGCCCTGCTGGAACGGGTCCGTCACGAGGTGCTGACCATCCCCGGCGACTGGGTACGCGGCTACAGCCGCTTCCAGTCCGGCGGGTGGGGCACGCTGTCCCTGCTCAACGACACCGGCAACGCCCGCGACGTCACAATCGGCGACACCGAGCCTGTGGCCACCGACCTGCTGGCGCGGATGCCGACCACCCAGGCGTTGCTGGACGAGCTCGGACTGCAGTACATGTGGGCGCGGCTGGCCCTGCTGGAGGCCGGCTCCTACCTGTGGGAGCACCGCGACTACCAGGAGGCCGAGCTCGCCGAGACCGAGCGGCACCGCGTGCACATCCCCATCGTGACCGCTGGCTCGGCGGTCCTGATCCTGGCCGGCAACGCCGTCCATCTGGCGGCCGGCCGGATCTGGCGGCTGACGCCGACATTCGTGCACGGCGCGTGCAACGCCTTTGGGCCCGCGCGCATCCATCTCATCCTGGACTGCTACGCCGACCCCGCGCTGCAGGCCCTGCGCGGCGGGGAGCACCTGCCCGAGGCGTGCGTGCGCGAACTACCCGCCGCGGAGGAGGAACTGCTGGCCGATTACGCGCTGACCGCCCGCCGCCTGGCCCGGCTCGGCTACGTCGAGGCGGCCGAGGAGCATCTGCTGCGCCTATTCTTCCAGCACCGCCTGCCCGAGGGGGCTGTCTACGACATGGTGATCGCCCTGCACCGCGAGCGCGGCGACGCCGCGGCGGTCGAATCCTGGCGAGAGCACAAGACGATCGTGCTGGGCCCGCACAGCCTGGCTGATGAGCCCCAGCCGGAGGTGATCCGGTGAACGCCACCGACGCCGCACTGGAAGCACTGGCCGCCGCCAACCGGCCCGAACAGTTCACCATCATGGAGCAGGCCATGCGGCTGCTCACAGCCAGCCCCGCGGTCACACACCTGGCGGTGCGCGGCTCCTTCGCCGCCGGTACCTCCGATCGGCTGAGCGACGTGGATCTGGTCGTCGGGGTGCGCCAGGCCGACTACGCCATGTTCGCCACCGCTCACAACGCCCTCATCGCCGCGCGGCTTGGCCAGCTGCTGCCCGCCTGGCCCGACACCATCGTCCCCGACCTGGGCGGGCTCGGGTTCGTCCACCTGCTCGTGCACCGCCACATGCTGTACCAGCTCGACCTGTACCTCGCCCCGGCGGGCCGCGTTGATCGCATCATGACCGTAACCCGGGGGCGGCTCCTGTACACCGCGCCCGGCCACACCTCCGCACCCGACAGCCATCCGCAGGTGGATGCGTTCATCGCCGCCGGGCGCCAGACCCCGCCGAGCTGCACCGATCTGCTGGTCGAGGTGCTGGTGCTCGCCTGGCTCATTCGCAAGCGCATCGTGCGCGGCCAGCAGTTCATGGCCTACAAGGAGGCCCACCAGCTCACCGCCGCCGCCCGAGGGCTGGCGCGCACCGCTCTGTCCCCGCACACCGCCTACCTCGGCTGGTACCACCTGGAAGACGAACTCGGGCGCACACCCATCGGACGGGCGTGCCTATGCGACCTGGCCGAGCTTGCCGCAGCCCCGCCCATCCCCACTCAGGCGTCCCTGGCGCGCACGCTGGCGACCGCGTTACGTCTGGCTCGCCGAGCCGCACCAGACGCCGTCGCGGACATGCAACAGGCCATCGACGCCTACATGCACTACCTCGACCTACGCTGACCAGCAATCGTGCGGGATGACCCACCCCTTCCCGCACAGACGGCTACCCTTGCAGGTGTGACCCCGCACGTAGCCAGAAGGCGAGCTACCAGCGCCGGACCTCAGGAGCACGCGAGCCGATAGATCGGCTGCGGCCCTGGTTCCGGCGCTTCGCGCTTCCCGCCTTCCGCTACCTGAAGGGTTCACCCATGTCCGACCTCACGCCTCATGGCGTCGTGCCGTCTCTCGGCCAGACTGCCGTCCGCCCTTCCTGGAACAGCCTCCCGCCTCCCGTCCGTCGATCCATCGCTGGCCGGCTCGGCTCGCCCATCCAGTCGGTCGCCGATCAGCGCGGCGGGTTCACGCCCGGCGTTGCCGCCCGCCTGACCCTCGATGGGGACGCGGTGTTTATCAAGGCCGTCCTGTCCGATCACCCGCTCGGGGACGCCTACCGACACGAGGCCCGCACCGCCGATCAACTACCCCATGCTGCGCCGGCGCCGCAGCTCCGCTGGCATGACCGGATCGGCGACTGGTTCGTCCTCGTCTTCGACGCCGTTGCCGGTCGTCACCCCGATCTGTCGCCCAGCTTGGCGGATATCCCCCATGTCATCGCCGCGATCACGGCGATGAGCCGCGTGCTGACGCCTTGCCCAGTCCCTCTGCCGCCGTCAGCGGCTGGCCGCGGGTCATGGCTTCATGGCTGGAGCGACCTCCTGGACGACCCGCCTGAAGACCTGACTGTCTGGGAACGGGACCACCTGATCGAGCTGGCACAGATTGAGCGCGTCTGGCCCACCCACGCAGATGGCGCCACTTTGGTGCATGGGGACATCCGCCCCGACAACATGCTGATCACCCCGGCTGAAGAGGTGGTCATCGTGGACTGGGCGCACGCCTCATGCGGAGCTGCGTGGCAGGATACCGCCGACCTGATTCCGCACATGATCATGGCTGGGCATGATCCCTGCACGGTGGAAAAGCACCTCATCGGCGCACCGGCCTGGGACACCGCTCACTCCGAAACGATCACCAGTTATGCGGCGGCCTATGCCGGCTACTGGGCACGGATGAGCCGCAAACCGGCCCCCGCAGGAGTGCCGCACCTACGCGGCTACCAGCGCCGAGCAAGCCGCGCGGCGCTCGCCTGGCTCCAGGCCAGAGTGTCGTAACAACGATAAAGAGCCCGATCCGGGGTTTCTGTCCATCCCGCAAGGGGGGGAGGGGCCAACCACAACGTGGGTCACTGGGGCGTGGCGCGGCGAAGATGTCGGGGGCGCTGGCGCGGCCTGCTGTTGACTACCTGAATGAACGTCGATTCGACAGGCACAAGCACGCGGGAATCAGTCCAGGTGCGGCGCTTCCACGAGGGCGATTCGGTGGAGGAGCTGACCCTCCTGCTCCACCGTGCTTACGCGGACCACGCCGCAGCCGGGCGCGTCTTCTTCGCCTCCTACCAGTCTCCACAGGACACCCGGCATCGTCTGGGCAAGGGTGAGTGTTGGATCGCGACGAAAGATGCCGTACTCATCGGGACCGTCACCGTTTCCGCCCCTTACTCCCCTCCCGCCGGGTACCCCGCTCCCGAAGGAGCGGGATCGTTCTGGCAACTTGCAGTGGATCCGTCGCAGCGGGGAAGCGGGATGGGACGCATGCTTCTGGCACTGGCGGAGTCCAGGATCGCCGCCCTGGGTTCGACACACGCTGTCATCGACACCTCCGCAGGAGCGGAAGACCTTGTTGCCTGGTACCGCCGACGTGGATACGCACCGATTGGCAGGTGGCGGTGGGATGTCACCAACTACGACAGCATCGTCCTCGCAAAGATCCTGACGAAGCAGCCGGATACCTGACATGGCCAAGGAGAGGCTGGGTGACGGCGAACCCCCACGCCGGAAGCAATCGGCACCTTCACCCTGGACTGCGCGCAACAGCGGATCATTCCGAGTTGACGACGGCGTCTTCCAGCGCCTTCCGTGCCGCTTTGGGGTCGTCGACCTCGCGCCAGTACGGGTGCTCCTGGATCTCTACGGCCAGGCGCCGGCACTCGCCCTGGAGAGTCAGCCACGCTTCCCGCTGCTCCTCGGTGGCCGGTTCAGCCTCCAGCGCGGCGACGGCGGCAGCGGACGGCATGACCCGGCCGAGCGCGGACAGCCGCTTCTGGGCGGCGACGAAGTCGACCCGCTTCTGTAGCAGGTCGGGCGGAATCTCGTAGTCGGCCATGGTGGATCTCCCCTGGTGCGCGGTGTCGGAGGGATCCTAGACCGAACGCGTGTGCGATCTAGAAGCGACTCGCCCAAGAACTGGCCCCATCCGGACATCACCGCGTGACAACTCGATCCCGGAATCCGACGTCTCACCGTTGCCACGTTCCACATCCCCTACCGAAGGGCTCAACGATGCGTCCTGCCCCGCTCCTCGTCTCCGCCACACTGGCGTCATTCGCTGTCCTGTCGCCGCCCGCCTACGCCGCCACGCCGGCCGTGCAGATCGTGAAGGTCTATTACGACTCCCCTGGCAAGGACACGCGCTCCAGCAGCAGCCTGAACGCCGAGTACGCCTCACTGAAGAACACAACCGGGAAGGCGATCCAGCTCGAACGGTGGATCCTGCGGGACGCGTCGGGCCACAAGTACCGGTTCGGTTCGTTCCTGCTCAAGCCCGGCAAGACCGTGACCGTGCGGACAGGGTCCGGGAACGACGGCCCCTCCACCGTGTACTGGGGCAGCGGCAACTATGTGTGGAACAACAGCCCTGGCGGCGACACCGCAGGCATCTACCGGGGCTCTGACCTGAAGAAGATCGACACGTGCTCGTGGGGGCGGTCCAGCAAGGCGTACACCACCTGTTGAGGGACTGTCGGAGCCGCCGCCTATGCTGGCCTCGGCCCGAAGGGGCTTCCCCGGCATGACGAAAAAGCCCGCCGCACCCGTACTGGGTGCGGCGGGCTCCGTGTTGCTTGAGGGGCACAGGTGTTCGGTTCGGAGTAGGCTGAGAGACGACAAAACCCCGGTTAGTGGCCGGGGTCGTCGTGAAGTCCCGAGAGATCGAAACCTGCTTTGTCCATCTTCATCGTACAAGAAGCGTGTGCGGTGTGAACCCCCCTATGGCGGATGGCTTCGCTCTCTCGGACCCCCTGTGAGAGATCGGAGACGTGTTGCACACCTACTTACCGCCCGCCATGCTGGCCTGCTCATGATGCGGCCAGACGACGAAGACAAGCCGTTCATCGCGCGCTGGAACGTCTTCATGCGGATCCTGCTCCTCGACCCGTCCGTGAAGCTCGTCGGCCGGACGCTGGGCGACTATGCCGACTTCGGCGACGGCAGCGACTGCTTCCCGAGCAACGAGCGCCTGGAGCGTGACACAGGGCTCGGCGACAAGACCATCCGGAATGCGCTGGCTCTCCTGCGAGGTCTCGGCGCGGCACAGCGCGTCGCCACCGCCGTCCCCCATCGCGGCAGAGCAGACGAATACCAACTCGCCATCCCTGACCACTGGGCAGGCATGGCGGTCACCGGGCCGAACGGCCACAAGTTCACCTGCCTGTGGTGCGGCAGCCAGATCAATCCGCAAGGCGGCGGGTCCCTCGGGCCTGACGGCCGCCCTCGCTGGCACCTCTACAAGGCGGTGTTCTGCGCACCTCCCCGCAAGACAAAGGGGCGGGAGGGTTCGTGCTGCAACGAGGAGTGGAACCGAGCCCGGCGAAAAGCTGGCCTCAAGACGTGGGGTTCCGACAACACGGAGTCATGGAATCTGTTCCGGACGGCTCGCGGAGACGACTGGTGAAACCGGTACTGACTACCGGTGGCGGTACTCACTTCCACTAGCACCGGTAATCAGTACCGCCATATACCGGTAGTCACTTCCGTCAACAGCGGTAGTGACTACCGACCACCAGTCCATAGCACCACCCCATATTCACCAGCCCATGGTTACCGTCGCCCGCGCTGCCGCGCGGGCACGCTTGAGGGACATCAAGACTCCACAACGCGAAGAAGCCCCGCCCGCCTCCCGAAGGAGACGAGCGGGGCTTCGACGTTTGATCAGCTCTCTTCGCTGCCTGTAGGGCTGATCAGGCGGTCCTTGGCGGCTTTCTCTGCCTTGAGCCGCTCAAGCTTGGCGCGTAGCTCGTCGAGGTCATCGACCTTCAACGGCTGCTTACGCCGCTCCTCAGCGCCAGCCAGCATGGCGTGGACCTCGTCGGCGTAGAAGCGGTCCCCGTTCGGATAGACGTAGATCTCCCGCCCGTTGGCGTCTGTGACGGTGGTGCGTTCTGTCTCCATCCCACCCCCCAGTCTGCTCCCAGCATCTCCCAGGTCTGGAAGCAAGCGGAAAAGGGGCCGGGCGGCCATGCCTGGCGACCCGACCCCGTACGTGCCTGCCGCTGTACCACCGTCGTGGGTGCCAGGGTTTCCCGTGGCAGAGGCAGGCGACACCAGCCTAGCGAGCCAGGCCGACACCCTTCGGCGACGACACCTGACGGACGAACATGCTGACGCCCATCGCGACGAACGCCATGATGGCCGCAGTCTGGTCACCGGACAGGGCCAGGCCGAACACCAGCGCCAGCGTGATACCCGCCTGAGCGAAGCCGAGCACGGCCGACTGGATCGACGAGCCGCCATCCGCGGCCCGGGTGACGAACGCCGTCCACACGCCGATCGCCGCTGCGGCGACCGCGTTGATGGCGCCGGTCTGCTCCGACGTCAGCGGGATCACGAACGCCGTCAGCATCTGCAGCGCGGCGGAGACGAAGCCCAGGATGACCGCGGGCTCCCTGCCGAACAGGGTTGGGGATGAAGCCATGTCTGCCTCCTACGGCTTGACGGTGTAGCCGCCGTTCCAGTCCCACGACTTGCTGGAGTACACGTCGGTGCCGTTGGCCTTGGTCACCCACGCTGTGTCGGCGTCGTTGTTGTAGAACTGGCCGAACGTGCCGCAGTCGGTGTCGCTATTGGCGAACAGCTGGTATTCGGCGCCGACCTTGCGGTTGCCGCCCCAGCGGGAGCCGTTGAACACGGTCACGTACTCGCCTGGCTGAACCATGGTGGTGGCATTGGACGGCAGGTCCACGATCTTGTACGTGTTGCAGGTGTGGGCGTCGCCCGCCACCGTCCGCGAGTGGGCCCAGTTGTCCTCCACGAGGACGCCGGCGACGTCGACCGGGGCGCTGGACACGTTCTGGAACTTCACGAACTCGCGGTTGCGGTTCGCGTAGCTGTCCGCGCCCATGGCGTCGGTACCGACCTCAACGATCCGCAGGACGTCACCGGGGGCGACTGCAGAGACAGCCGAAGCAGGGACGCCGAACAGCGCCAGAGCGACGAACACGGCGGCCAGAAGGGAAGCGCTCTTGGAGATGCGCATCGAGGGATGCTCCTCAGAGATGGGGGACATACGAAAGGCGCACCACATCGGGTGGTGCGCCTCGGTGAGGGTCGGAGCCCTCGTTAGTTACTCTCGTCGATCCAGCCAGGGACCAGGCCATCAGTCCAGCCCACAGCTACAGACGTTTCAGCGTGATCCAGGAGCTCGGCCTGGTCCACGGCTTCGAGGCCGAGTTCGTGGAGCGGAAGGCGCTCTTGGTACGGAAAGTGCTTCAGCCAGATACGGTCCACAGTCAGCGCTCCTGCCGTCCGGGTCAGGTAGAGCAGGACGCCGGCGTGCAGAGGGTCCACTGGTCGGTCTACTTGCCGACTTCGAGGTTGATGCTCACGTTGTCGAGCGCGGTCCGGATCTGGTCGATCAGAGCGTCGACGTCCAGGTTGGCGTTCTGCGCTGCGAGCGCTTCAGCGAGCGCCTTGATGGTGGCGTCCTGAGCGGCGAGCCGAGCCAGGATCTCCCGGTCGCGGGCGTACCCGTCCTTGGTGTACGCCCAGATCTGCCGGAACGCCGTACGCGGGTCGATCTTCTGGCCGGGCTCCAGAATCTTCTCCTTGGCCGCCCACACATCGTCGGTGACAGTGTGGGTGAACCGGTCGTAGACCGCGTCGGCGATCTCCTTGGCAGACGGCATGTCTTCCCCCTCGTAGTCCGGATTCCAGAAGTAGGCGACAACGTCAGAGCCTCTGACTCGCCTCTTGCAGGCGTCACCCGTATTGCCCTCGATCGTCTGGACGCGACCGTCGCCGAGGTTCACTTCGACGACGCCGACATGGTCGATAGCGACGATCGAGTTCGTGCCAGCCCAGTCGAAGAACACGATCGCGCCCGGCTTGGCGTGAGCCTTGATGTTGGCTGTGGTGCCCGAGTAGCCGCGGCCTGCGTCCCGCCCATCCTCGGCGTGATAAACGGTGTAGGCGCGGTCTCCCCGCGGCAGGACGGCGTCGGCGTTGTCAGACTTGCGCGCCCAGTAGGTGACGCTCATGTCACACCATGGCGCGCTCAGGTAGTCAGCACCGTGCCGATTGGCGTAGTCCCTGGTGATGTAGTTGGGGCGGCCGGTCAAACCAAGGCTCTTGCGCGCTTGAGTGAGCATCTTCGCAGCGGTCACGCCCCCTCCCCGCGGTAGATGCCGTTCTCGTCGGGCTCGCCGTACAGATCCCGCAGGACGGCCTCCTCGTCGTCCTCGGTCGGCCCCCACTCGCGGATGTCCACGCCCCCAGAGGTCAGCTCTGCTTCGGTCTTCTCGGTCACGGGCCCTCCGGCTTGCATGAGTAGGTGGTGGATCCGGTCTCGGTAGGCGTGCACTGGTAGGTGATGCCGGCGATGGCGAATGTCCAGGACGTCGGCGCGGGGCCGGTCTCTCCGCGGGGGCCTGGCTCTCCCTGCTCACCCTTCGGGCCGGCACTGCCGTCTTTCCCGTCCTTGCCGTCGGCGCCCGCCTCGCCCTTGCCTCCTGGCGGGCCGGGGTCGCCCTTCTCGCCCTTCTGGCCGGGGACTCCCTGCAGCCCTGGGACGCCGGTGGCGCCTACAGCGCCGTCCTTGCCCGGCTTCCCGTCCCGTCCCGCCGGCCCAGGCGGGCCGCTCGGACCGGTCAGGCCGCGAGGCCCCGTCACCGTCTGGCCGGCCGGACCGACAGGACCGCGCTCCCCTGGAGGGCCCGGAGACAGCGACACCAGCGGCACGCCGCCGAGTCGCTTTACCTGCTCCGACAGAACATGACCGTCCGACTCAGCCTTGCGGAGCTGACTACGGACATCGCCGATCGCAGCCATCCCCGCGGCCATCAGCCCCGCGAACGCGACCGCGGCAGCCAGAGGCAGCCACCACGCCCGATGCCGCGACGGCTTCTCAGTGGCGCCGTCTTCGTCGAGCCCGTCGTCTTCATGGCGGCCCATCGCTCACGATCCCTTGCTGGTCAGCCACAGTTGGATCAGGAGGATCACCAGAGGGGAGACGAACGCCGTAAACACCGCTGTGACGATCAGCTTGCGGTCGCCGGAGCGTTGGGCTTTTTCAGCGTCTCGTTCCGCTTTCAACGCGGCGATTTCGCTCTCGTGGTCGTCGAACTGGCGTTGGACCGCTGCCTGGTATGCCTGAAACAGGTCGTTGGTGACGACTCGGTCCAGTCGCGTGTTCAGCGCGTTGAACCCCGCCTCGACAGTGCGCCGGAGAGCCTCCACCGTTCGGTGGAGCTCCCATGGGGTGGGCTCATCGGCCACGTCACTCCTCGCCGTCGGGGAAGTGGGGTGCCGCCCACCCGGCACCCTCGGACGAGGCGGGCGGCACGATCAGAGGGTCCGATCCGGACGCGGCACCGCTAGAGCGCGCTCAGCCAGCGCGCGGACACCTGGCAGCCGTACTGGCTCTGCGAGGGGTCGTAGCCCACTATTTGATTTTCAAACGAATCGAAATTAAAGCAGTAGAACACTACGTAGTCTGACGCGTTGAGCCCCAAGACCGCAGTTCCCGAGTACGACTCGTTGGATAGTTGTACCCGATGGTCGGTCAATATCAATCTGTCAACCACGGTAGCGCTTGTGTTGAACTGCTGCAGAAATAGTGCGCGGGCCTGAGTTCCAGGAGTCGACTTAGCGAACAACTGGAACTGCCAGGTGAACATATAATAGCCTGGCGTTTTGCAGGTGAACCGGCTGGCATCCACGCCGAACATGGCATCGTTGTCGTACACCACAGTGTCCAATTCGATGCTCACGGTAGACTGCGCCGGAACCGATTGCGGATTCCTATCCTTGCGGACAATGCACATCGGCGGCTTGAGGAAAAAACCGAGGACGTCGCGCATCTCAACGTTCATTTCGGCAGCGGACCAGAGGCCGGGAGACCAGGTCTTAGGCAAGGGTATGTTCATAGGTTGGACACCCACTCAATCTCAAACCGGGCGTCCTGATTCGAGACCACGACATCTAGCGAACTGCCCGAGTTCTGGTATCCCCAGACCTCGACGTAGTCTCCAGCCTGTAGACCGAGCACGACGGAAGCGTTCATACAGATCTGCGCACCGCTTACTCCAAGAACGGGCGTATGGGCCATTCCGTACCTGTGAGTCGTGTCGCCGTTCTTTGCCACGAAGATCTGCCGATAGCCCGAACCGTTTGTGGCCCAGACAACAGTTGGAGTGAGCTGGTAGTAGCCTGCCGTCTGCACTGTGTAGCGTGAGGGATTGGTGACGTTGCTGTGTCCGCCGTCTGTATCCAGGTCCTCGCCGTTCCAAAAGATCGGCGTATTCGTGTTGTTGGACACGGCTTGATTGGTGGTGATGCGCCGGAGCACCGCGTGAGGGCGGTTCTTCAGGAAGTTGATGGCATCGCGAATGTTGGCGTTCAGGATTGTCGAAGTCGGATTTACTCCGACGTCCCATGATGTCAGCGGCGGTGCGGCCATCTACGCCGACACCCACTCGACTTGCAGCCTGCTGCTGTACCACGGCGCGAATAGTTCGTGAGCAACTACGTTTCCGTTGTTGCTGCTACCGCTTAGCATGATGATTGTGGCCTCGACATAATCATTTACGGCAAGCTGTACGTAGCCTGCAGTGGCCATCACGGTGAAGTCGCCACTGCCCTTCGTCGGGATCAGCGTACTTCTGCTCTGTTGAGTTGCGCCGTTCTTGCGGATAGTTAGGTCCGCCCAGCTGAAGTCAAACCTGATGAGGTAGGCGATACAGCGCACGCTGTACCAGCCTGCCGTCTGCGCCGTGTAGCGCGTGTTGTTGGTTACGTTGCTGTGCCCGTTGTCGCTGTCCTTGAGTTCCACATCCCATGGGATGGCGGTGAGGGTGCTGATGGTGATGGACGTATCCGCAGTCTTTCCCAGCAGGCAGAACGGCCGAGCCTTGAAGAAGTTCCAGCTATCGCGGATATCGGTATTGAGCTTCGCCGCTGTCACCTGCTCCGATGACGTCCACGTTCGAGGGTTCGGTACGGTTGCCATCGCTCCCCCTTCCTCAGAATGTCATTGGGACGCCGTTGCCGAGCACACCGTTGGTGGCGTCGTCGAGAGTGAAGAACGCGGCGAATTGGCGGGCGCTCTGGAGCTGGAAGATCGTGATCCACTGCTCGGTGGATACCTCGTGGGCGATGCCGCGAATGAATGCGTCCCGCGTGATCGTGCCTCCACCAGGAGGGCGCCGCACAATCTGGATCCGGTCGCCGATCTCGCGCGCCAGCACTGCTGGGAAGAGCACTGATGGATTGGCGTGGCAGTGAATCCGCAGCTCGTCGAACCGGGTCTCGGGGTCCTTCGACACGTACACCACCCACTGGGCCCAGGTCAGGGCCTCACCATCGGTCTGCAGCTGCAGGTTCGAGCCGCTGAACGTCCTGGTCAGGTATTCGAGCTGGCTCGCGCTGTCGCCGGTCGTCTGCGCGACGCCGCCCTCGCGCTGGGCGATGACCTCGTTATAGAGGGTCGCGTCGTCCGTATTGAGCTTCGTCTCGAAGGGAGCGATGGATGTGCTGGGATTGCCAAACGTCGCCTGCACCGCAGTGGACCGGGCATCGGTGAAGATCGCGCGCCGGTTGCGGAAAACGAGACGGCCTTGGCCGTCGATGTAGAGCTCGCCCACCTCGGAGTCCGTGACGTTCTGCAACTCCGAGAGGGCGTCGCCCTCAAGAGTCGTCGCCTGCATCGGGCTGTTGCCCGTGGCGATCTGCCGATCGGCCGCGGACCAGCCCGCCGAGTCGAGGATCCGGGTGACGCGCGCCCCCGAGTCCTCGCCCGCGCCGTACGTCTGCGGCACCTGCTGGCCGTTGACGGTGATCAGAGTGGGCGCACGCTTTTTGTTGGCCAACACCTTGAAGCCATCGGTCGCGACAACGGTCACCTCGGAGTAGACGTTGGCGACCCAGTCCACGTCCCATTGATCAACGAACCCGCGGAACAGGTGGTAGGTCACGCCCGCCCAGGTGCAGCGGATGCGGATCGGGCGCATCGGGGTGACCCGGCTGACGCCGCCGGTCACGTACGGACCCGACGTGTTGGTCGGATCGAAGCGCCGGTCGCTGTTGTTCAGGTGGACGGTGGCGGTGGCTGCCTCATAGTGGATGATCGGACTCTGGACGCGCCCGGAGCCCCGCTTGGTGGTGATGCCGCGCTTGGCGTACGGCGTCAAGTCCGTCCACGTGCCCGCTGGCCCGATCTTCGCGGCGGCGAGGGCAGCGCCGTCCATGAACCAATAGCCGCCCGCGTCCCGCTGCAGGTGGAACTCCACGTTCGTCGGCTTCGGCCCATTCGGCCAGGCCAGCGTGCTGGAGATGGCGTAGTCGGTGTGCGTGGAAGATGCAGGGTCGGTGTACAACCACACCTCGCCGGTACCGTTCCCGGACCCGTTGATCGTGTACCGGAGTTCGACCCGCACCCACTGACCAATCGGCACCGGAGTGGTGAGCTGGGCCGCCAGGGTGGTGCTGAACCCCAGGTACAAGCGCAGGATGCGGTCGTTGAACAGCCACAGCGCTGACACCACGCCGGAACTCGGCCCGAGCGCCACGAAGACGCGCTGCGAGCCGCTCGTCGCGGACACCAGGTACATGTAGAGCCGAACACAGAACACGTCGCCCGCCTGGGCGACGCTCGACCAGTCCATGTGGGTGTCCACGCCGGAGCTGGGGTTGAACGCTGCCAGGCCGCTGCCGTATGCCTGCGTGTTCGTGAACTGCGGCGAACCCGCGATGCTGTTGAACGCATTGCCGCTGCTCCCGCCGGAGTTGGCGGTGGAGATCGTCACACCGTTCGTGCCGCCGTCGAAGGTGTTAGTGCGGACGACGCCGGACAACGCGGTGTTGTCGAACATCGACTCAACCGTGATGAATGGCAAGGTCACTTGCGCCACCCCGGCCCAGAGCGCCGCTCGTACTCCTGAATCGCCTTCACCGTCGCTGCCCCGGCCGCCGCCATGTCCGCGCCCGGCGCGACCTGGACGGTGATGCTGTAGCTGTTGCCGCCCCGGCCGAGCACCATCGTCGGCATGCCAGCCATGCCGCCCGCGGGCCGCTGCTTGGTGTAGGCGCCGCCGAACCTGCTGGCCACCTCCGACAAGATGTCCTCCGACCTGCCGCGCTTGCTCATCGCGAGCGGGATGTACGCCTCACCTTGAGTCTCCGGCTCGTTCCAGAGTCGGATCGTGCCGGGCCGGGCGATCTGCGCGACGTGGTTCTCGCCACCGGACGCGAACGCCGCGATCCCGCCGCGGGCGTAGGTGAGGATGCCGCCGTCCGCCTGCTGGGAGATCTTCGCGGCGAACTCCTGCACCTCGGTCCTGATGGTCACAACCCGGTCGCCCTGGATGCCCTCGTTGATCGCGATGCCGATCCTTCGCGCGGCCTCGGCAACCCCCACCCGGCCGTTGTCCATCGCCTCGCGCACCCGGTCCGCGACGGACCGGCCGTGCGTACGGGCGATTTCGGCCAGCGCGGGGCCGGCGTCCTGCAGGTTCTTGGCGAAGGTGTCACCCGCGCTCTTACCTGACCGGCCGTACAACGAGATGAACTTGGACAGCTCCGCATCGCTCATCGACGCCGCCGACGCCACCAAACCGGCCGAGCCAGGCCCCAACTTGGCCAACTCGTCGAGCATCGCCGGCGGCACCCGCCCCGCGAGAGTGATCAAGTTGTTGGCCCACGCCTCCTGGTCGCGAACCTGCCTTTCCAGCTCGGCGAGCAGCTGCTCGCTGGTGAGCTTGGAGTCGCCGCGCATCTTCGCCCAGGATTCGAGCACGCTGTCGTTGGCGGAGCGGGTGTCGCGCGCCACCTCCTGCCTGGTGTCGCGGACCCGCTGCTCCGCCTCGGTGATCTCGCGGGCCGCGTCACGCACCGCGCGGGCGGCCTCGGCCTGGGCGTCGGCGACCTGGCGGGCGGAGTCCTTAGCGACCTGCGCAGCGTCCTTCTGGGCGCTGGCCACATCCTTCTGCGCATCCCGCACCGACCGGGCCGACTCGATGCGCGTACGGTCCAGCTCGGCCTCAGTGTCGGCCAGATCCCGCGCGGCATCCGCCTGCTGGCGCGCCGATTCGGTGTGTGCGTCCGCCAGAGCCCGCTCAGCGTCAGCGATCGTCCGGGCCGACTCCTCGCGCTGCCGCGCCGCCTCCGCGGCGGCCTCGGACTCGGCCCGGCGGGCCTCCGCGATCCGGCCCAGCGCATCCACAACCTCGCTCGAACCGTCGATGCCCGCCCGTCGCGCTTCGTCCAGGTCCTCGCGCAGCTCGGCGTTACGCCGCCGGACCTCCTCCAGCCGCTGGATCGCCTGCCGGAGCGCCAGATCCGCCTCGCGCCGATCCAAGTCGCTCGACTCGGGATCGGCGTTGACCTCGTTCAGCCTCTGCCGGGCCCGGTCGATCGCGATCGCCGCGCCCTCTTCGTCGAGGGCGGCGCCGGACTCAGCGGCGATCAGATCCTCAAGCCGCTCCTGCGCCCGCTCACGGGCGGCGGTCAGATCCTCGACCGCGTCCTGCGTACGCCGGTGAGCGTCGGCCACGCGCCGGTCGGCGTCCACCTGCCGCGCCGCCGCATCAGCCTGCGCGTCAGCCAGCCGCCGGGCGGCCTCCTCGATCCGGCGGCCAGACTCCTCGGCCACCTGCGCCACCCGCTCGCGCGCGTCCTGCACCCGCTGCTGGGCGTCCGCCTCCCGCCGGGCGCCCTCCTCGACCGCCGCGGTGAGCGCCTCCTGAGCGTTGCGCACCCGATCCTGGGCGGCCTCCACTGCCTCGGCGGCCTGCCGGTGGGCGTCCTTGACCCGCTGCTTGGCCGCGGCCACCCGCTCCGCACCCTGCTCGTGGGCGTCAGCCAGATCCCGCTCCGCCCGCGCGATCTTCTCAGCGCCCTGCCGCTGCGTCTCGGCCGCGCGCTCCTGCGCCTGGGCAAGAGCTTCCTGCCCAGACGCCCACTGCCGAGCTCCAGACAGCAGCTGACCCAGCTTCGCGAACTCGGTGTAGGCGCTGGCCCAGCCCTCACGCATCTTCACACTGGCCTCGTCGGCGGACTCGCCGATCGCCTTGACGTCGACAGCGGCCCCGCGGGTGGCCTGGCCCAGGTTGAGACTCTGCCGCTCGGCCTTGCCCGCCTCGACTGTGAAGTGACCGAAAACCGCGGCGGCAGGGTTGACCGCAGCCGTCATCGCCTGGATCGCCGTCGCGTTCTCCTGCGCCCACTTCACGAACCGGGTCAGCGCCGCGATCGCGTTGCCGGTCCACTCGGCGATCTTGGCCATGTTGACGGCGAAGTCCGCCAGGATCTGCGGGTTCTCCTCGACGGCGGCGGTAACCGCGGTGATCGCCGCCGCCAGATGCTGCATGATCTCCGGCATGCGCGGACCAAGCTGGGACAACACAGCCTCGAAGGCCCGCTCGACACCATCGATGGCCGGCGTCAGCTCCGACAGGCTGTCACCGGCATCGTCGACGAACTCCTTGACGTCCGGGGCGAGGTTCGCCAGGTTGCGGCGGATCACCGGCGACAGCTCGCCCAGCTCCCGCTCGGCGACCTGAACGATCGTGGTCCAGACGGACTCGAACGGCTGACCCATCGCGGCGGCCTCGCGCTTGACGGCCTCCTTCAGCTCGCCGATCGCGTCCTGCGCGGCGTCCGATCCTTGCGCCGCGGCCAGGCCGAGCCCGGCCAGCGCGCCGCCGAGCCCCACCACGATCGCCGACGAAGCCAGCGCCGCCGCAGCCGGAAGCGCTCCCAGCCCGGCCGCGACCGCCGCCCCGGCCGCCGGGCCAGACGAGCGCATCATGGTGAGCGCCGACTGGACCAGGCCGAGTGCTGCTCCCGCCGCCGAGGCGCCATCCACGTCGACCTTGACACTCACGCGACGGTCAAGGTCGCGGGCTTCCCGCTCCACCTTGTCCAGGTCGCGGATGGCCCTTTCGACGTTGGCACCTACGAAGATCTCGGGGTTCATCGCGGCCAGCTGCGTGAGCTCCCGGCGAAGCTTTTCGGCCTCGTCCGCCGCGGCGCGGGCGTCGAGGTCGATACCGATCCGCTTGCCCGACAGGTCCTGCAGCCGCCTGGAGAGGTCCGCGACCTGGCGTTCGGCGTCGCTCGTGTCCGCCGTCACCTCGATCTCTGGCAGCCGCTTGGTCGCGTCCTCCAGCAGCCGGCGGGTTTTGATCGCGGTCCGGCCGACATCCTCAAGTTCCCGCTCGAACCGGTCGGCCTGGGCAGCGCTCTGCGTCATCGCCGCGCCCTGCTGCCGGGCCTGCTTCTCCAAGCGCTCCAGCTCTCGCGTGACCCCCTTGCTGGCGTCCTCCGTCCGCTTCAGACCCTTCGCGGCATCGGTGGCCCCGCGGTCGTCCCACTTGGTCTTGAGGGCGATGATCAGATCACGAGTCGGCACGACGGAGCACCTCCTCGTTACGGATCATCACGATGTGGACCCCTCGGCCGTCCTCGGCCGTCCTCGTCTCCTCGGCCTGCTCTCGCACCTCGCAGCCGCGGCACCGCCGCTTCTCGGCCACGTACGCCCAGCGGTGGCCGCCCCGGGACTCGTCCCACTCCTCCTCGCGAGTGCCGCAGCTCTTGCACTCCTGGCGCTTCCAGATGTGGTGCCAGATCGCCTTGTTCCGGTCATCCTCTGACCAGCGCAGAAACTCGCTGTGCCGGATGCGGTAGGCGGCGCAGACGTCCAGCTCAAGCGCTAGCCCTCGATCTGCGCCCAACCTTTTGGGAGCGACTCGTCCGGCGTCCGCGCGTTCACCCGGATGGCCGCGTTGCACAACTGGACCTGCTCCGGGCCCGACAGGACGCTCTTGAAGATGTGCTCCCAGTCCGCCTCCGACCGGCCGGACTCGTCAGTCGCCAGCAGGCAGGCGCGCGGGAAGGTCTCGTTGTTCCAGATCTCGTCGCTGGTGTCTGGCCGCGGCTTGTGCTCGCCAATCAACGCCTCGAAAAGGTCGGCCTCCATGGCGCGCAACGGAATCCACTCGTAGCAGGCCCGCAGCTTCTTCTTCGCACGGGTGAGGGCACCCTTGGCCGTTTGCATGGCACCTACGCGCACCTCGCCCTGCGTCTGCAGCAGCGCCAGGGCGAAGCGCGCCTGCTCAACCTCCTGCCGCGCCTCGGTGTCGTCGACGATCCGGATCGGATGCTCGGCGAACAGACGCGGCCGGTTGAGCAGGCGGTCGGCCTTCGTCATGCCGGGATGGTCACGTTCTCGCTCGGCTCGGACGTGATCGCGAACTGGATCACCAGCCGCGCCGCCTCAGCACCCATCGACCTCGTCTTGCCGACGCTGAGCACCCGGACGGGGAACACATCCATTTTCCGGCCGGCGACGTCTCCGCCGTCGAGCCAGACGATGTTCCCAGCGGCGTCACGGGGCATCAACGACCGCACGTCAACGCCGGTCTCACCCGCGTAGAACGTGATCGACGATTCATCTGCGGAAGTCAGGCCAGGGATGTTGGCGACGAAGCGGCTGTTGAGGTCGGGCGTGTCAATCTTCTGGCCCGAGACCATCCACCCGGAAATGTCGGCGACGTCCTTGGACAGGTCGGAGCCGGCGTTCAGCTCCAGCCGGGTCGGTGCCGCGATGTTGGCGATGCTGACGATCCACGACACCTTCGTGATGCCGGGCCGGAAGAACCTCGAAGCCGGAGTGATCGGCGTTGCGGGCATTAGCTATCCCCCTTGGTTGAGCGCCGAGCACGCGGCGTTTCGGGCAAAGAAGAAGCCCCGGAGGTGTCCTCCGGGGCTTCGCTGGTCTGATCGCCGTCTGGCGGCGGATCTGGCATCGCCGCGTCGACGGCGGCCCGAGCCTCATCGGGGTCCCAGCCGCCATCGATCAGCGCCTGAATGGTGGCGGGCCTGGTGTCGGGCGTGGCGGTCAACTCCCAGCCCGCCCGCTGATGCTGCGGCAGGCTCTCGGCTGGCACCTCGACCTTGCGGTCCGGCAGCTTCGGGTGCGAGATCCACACGGTTTCCATGAGCGTCCCCCTCAGGCACTCGCGCCGACGATGGCCACATCGCAGGTGACCGGTGTGCCGCCGGCGCTGTTGACGAGGTTCAGCAGATCGCCCGTACCCGCCGTCACGACGACCCCGGCGGCCGACGGGTCGAACCAGATGAAGCCGCCAGCGGGCTTGACCGCGATGCCATCACCGGCCGCGAGGAAGAGCGGGGCGCCGTTCGAGGCGGGCTGCACGATGTTGACGTTGTTGGTGTTGCCAGTCGCGGCGAAGACGACGACCATCTTGATCCGCGCGAACGTGAGCGTCGTCCCGAAGGGCCCCGTCAGTGACCCGGCCAGGTCAACGGCCTGCGTGCCGGAGGCCGCGATCGTGAACTGATCGCTCCAGATCATGTCCGCCTGGCCAGCGCCCGTCCCCTGCGCCAGGATCAGCTGGCGGGCCACGGCCAGCGGAGCCGACACCGTGGTCAGGTCCAACGGATTGGTGATCTCCGCTTCGAGCTCGAAATACGACTGCAGCCGAAAGGCCATATCAGTCTCCCTTGATCATCGGAAGCCCTGCTCGCGGGCCACCTGGTCCACAACCTCGACGGTCGCTGCCAGCGCGCCATCCATCCCGGCCTCGGCCGCAGGGACTAGGTACGACCTGGTTTCCTGGCTCACCCACCGGTCGCGGTGGCCGAACACGGGGTGCCGGAATGCGGCGTTGCCCGTGATGCCCTCGTACGGTCGGCCGTGCGGCGCCACCTTGCTCCGAACCCGGATGGACACCCCGGGGTCGCGCTGGCTGAATCGCACGCTCAATGAGATCGCGCGCGGGATCCGCGTCGACCAGGACGCCCGGCCCTTCGCGTCCGCCACGATCGGCTCGGCGGCCACCTTCAAGGCGGGCCGGAGCCTCTTACGCAGCTCCTTCGGGATGCCGTCAAGCTCCTTGGCCAGCTTGCGGATCTCCTGCGACGGGTCGGCCATCACGCCGCCGAGAACGCGTCGATGTGGACGACGAACCTGATCGTGCACACCGGTCCGGCATTCGTCTGGTCGGCCACCACGTCCAGCGTGCTGAGCCGGGCCATCATCACCGTGCCGCCCAGCCGCGAATCGTCGGCCAGCTCATTGCGGAGTCCGGCCAGCAGCTCGAACGCGCGCGCTCGAACCGTCTGCGAGTCCGGCTTCCCGCCGCGGTGCGCATCGCCGCGCCAGGCGCTGGCCATGCACATGACGTCGTAGCGCTCCAGATCCGGCTCCATGTCGAGCTGCTCGCGGCTCAGCGTCGAGCGGACATCCGCCTCGCTGGGGCTGCCGCTGTACCCGATGGCGATCACGTCGTCGCGCACCTCGACCGTCGGGCCGCCGTCGAGGACCTGCACGTCGGGATGGGCGCGTTCAGCGAGCGCCACGAGCGCGTCGAGTGCCGCGGGGATCGTGGACATGGACTATGCCTCCTGCTCAGCCGACGAGCGGCTCATCGCGCTCCTGGTCCTTCTTCAGGCCCAGCAACTCCATCACCCGGTAAGGCATCGCGAACGGGCGCACGGAGGCGACGATGGCATCCGAGTCGCCAAGGGCCGGACGGCCACCCGCCTGGTTGTGCTGCGAGCCCTGCCACAAGTGCTTGATCAGGTCCAGGCCGGCGAGCCTGAAGTTCTGCGGCAATGGGCTCCGGCCCAGCCGAGCGGTCACCCGCACATCGCCGCACCAGGCCGGCACCCGCAGGATGCCCTCCGAGTTCACTAGCGTGTAGCCGTCAATCCCGGCCAGCGCGTCGGCCAGCGGCACCACCTCGCCGCCCGGCAACCGAACCACACTGATCACCGCGATGACCGGCCGCTCCGGCAGCACGATCACGCCCCGGCGAGCCGACACGTCCATCACCACGCTCTGCGGCGATACGTGGCCCATGCGATCCTCGATCATCTGGCAGCCAGCGCCGACGAACCAGCGCAGCGCCTCATCGTCCTCGGTGCGCGATGGGTCCATCCGCAGGTGGTGTTTCTGGTCGGCCAGCGAGATGAACGGAGCACCGTCGGCCGGCTCGACGTCGAAGATTTCGGCGTACGCGCTGGCGTTGGCGCCGGTGGCTAGCCACCGCACCAGGTGCAGCCCGGCCTGGACTGTCGCGTAGTCGTAGTGGTAGACGCCGGCCGTGCCAGGCAGGGACGCCTCGATATGCGTCGTGCCGTCCGGCAACGTGATCGTCAATGAGACGCTGCCCGCGTTCTCCGGTGTGCCAGACGCGTTGGTGATGGTGACCGACAGGGGGACGGGGTCTCCGAGGTCAAAGCTCACGTGGCCTCCATCTCTGACGTCCGTCGCGGTCGTTCATGCATCGATGGGCCGGACCGGGTCGTCCCTGCCGCCGAGGGTGCGGTCCTGTCGCGCGGGCTGATGTGCCCGCGACTGCTCTCCGGCTGCGGTGTGACGGTGAGCTCCATCCAGCCCAGCCACATGCGGCCGTGGACGCGGTAGGCGGTCGGTGCCGCCCGACCCCGCCGGACCATGGGCACCAGCGCGGGAGGCGGTGGTGCTACGGCCTGGGGCCACGCAGGCTCGACGTACTGCCCGCGCCGCGTCGTACAGCTCGACCGCCGGGCCCGGACCGGCTGAGGGATCCAGGCCATCGGCGGCGGGTACGTGGTGAAGCGGCCATGCCGTGGTTGTGCTCCCGGACGTCCGCTCGATTGGTGCGGCGGCGGGATCGGCGCAGTGGCCGGACAGTCGGCGAACCAGCCGCGGCGGACCGTCAGCATGCGGCGGTGACCGGATACCGGCGACGGAACCCACGGAGGTGGCGGAGCAGCCTGCGCCGCCCACGGCGGGCAGGTGAACTCGCCGCGGCGTACCGCGACGAACTGGGCCCGGCCTCGTACCGTCCGAGGCGGGAACGCGGGAGGCTGCTGGACGATCGCTGGCAGCGGCGGGGCAACGAAACGGCCGTCGCGTTGCACGGCCAGCCGAACGCGGCCGCGCACCAGACGCGGGGCGAATAGCGGCGCGGACGAGACTGCAACCTGGGCAGGTGGAGAGGAGAAGCGGCCGGGGCGTGTCCTGGGCGGGCCAGCGTGGATCGCGCCGCGCTGGACCGCTGGCAGCATCGCGACCGGCTGCGGAACGATGCGGAACGCGCCCCGACGTACCCGCACCCCCAGCCGGTATTCGCCAGCCTGCCTGGTCAGTGGAGGGATGAACGCTGGCGCGGTGACTGCGGCCAGCCGGGCGCCCGCGAAGAACTGACCGTGGCGAGGCGCCACACCGAATCGGAACCTCGCCCGCGAAACCCGCGGCACCAGCGAAGGTTGCTGCGCTACGACGGCACGAGGCCCCTGGAAGAACTCGCCGCGACGCGCGTACGGGTGCCTCCAGCGCCGCGACATTCAGCCCCCTCAGTCGAGCACGGTCACGCCCGCACAGTCCGACCAGACCGAGTTCACGGTGAACTGGACGTCGCTGTCCGTGCTATCCGAAGAGATCGCCGAGTTCTGGGCGACCGCCCAGGCGAACATCTCCAGGATCTCGCCATGCTCGCCGTAGCCGGCCGCCGCCAGCACCTTCGTAGCGAGCCCCTGCCGTTTCAGATAGGCCGTCGTCGACATGGCGTTCTGCGCTTCTCCTGCGACCAGGACGGCGGCGGTCATGATGGCCATGCGGACCCGCGACCGAAACGCCTCGTCCTTGGCCAGCGTGATCTGTTCGACAAACGCCAAGATCTATTCCTCCCACTCGCAGCTCAAGACGTACTTGTGGCTCGCAGGGAGGGCATTGTCCCTGTTAATGAACGCGAGCCCGTTGCTCGTACCGAGCGTGACCGCCCACTCCTCCAGAAGCTCCCACGGCAGGTCCGCGCTGCTCTGCGTGTTGAACGGGATCCGCCACTGGTCAGCGCTTGTGTTCGTCGGCGGCGTCGCGTACGCGGAGTTCCAGACCGCGCCTGCGGCCGCCGAGTTCGGGTCGAGCTTGGCCGGGGTCATGCCCGCCGTCGGCGTGGTGCCGGCGGAGGTCACCCGGTTGATGCCGACGACCACCTGCTGCGAGGTCGGCACACCGGCGCCCGCCACGACGCCGATCGTCACCCGCCTGAGCTTGTAGCCAGTGGAGGCCGACGACATTAGCCACGCGAAGCCGGTATCGACCGCGAGGGCCGCCGCGCTCTCCACCTGGGCAGCAAAACGAGCCATGATCACATCCCTTTCAGAAGAAGCCGCCGTACTGGGAGAGCGCACGAGGGGCTCGCCCGCCCGAACTCGCCGCAGGCGCGATCGCCAGCGACAACGAGGTGTAGTTGTTGGAAGAGCCGATCGCGCACGTCGCCGTACGGCTGCCGGTAGAGCCAGCCGCGCCCAGGACCTCGGTCGCCAACGCGCCGAACGCGAATCCCGCCCATCCGGAGTCGGCCTGCTCGGTCATCCCTCCTGGTGGCGTGTAGGAGGGAGCGGGCGTGCCGGTGCCCACGGTCGACGCCCACGCGCACACCAGCAGGCAGCCGCCCACCGAAGGCGAGATGCTGGGCGCAACCTGGGCGGTCTGGTTGGCACCGCCGTCGCTCCAGGTCGCCGTGACGTCGAAGGGCGTGAATGTGTTGAAACCGGTGATCGCCAGCATCATCACGACGGACGTGTCTGGGTTGCCGAACGAAAACGAACTGCCCTCGGACCCGTCTGCCTGGCGCTGCCACAGTTTCCCGAAACACGATCCGGTACCCGAGTAGGTGGACCCCTCCTGTGTGAAACCGCTCGCGCCGGTCATGCCCGCGGTGTTGCCGAAGACGTCCGTCATGTGGACCGCGGCCAACAAGTCGCCCGCCGCGGTGCCCGCTGGTTTCGTCACCGACACCGCGCCCCCGGAGCTCACCCCGAAGGACGGAGACCGAACCGAGATCACGGCACGACACCTCCCGGCACGTCGAAGAAGGCCGCCTGCTCGGCCTCGTCGGTTGAACTACTGACCCACCAGCGCCCGCATCGCGCGCCGGACCCCCTCGGCGAGCGACACCCCCGGCCGGTAGACGTCGAGCATCCGAGTCGGGTCGCCCACTCGGCACGCCACTCCAGCGGGGGCGTCCTCGCGCAGGTCGAAGGCGGCCCGATACCCGGCCTCGGCGCACATCATCGCCGCCAGGTCCCTCATGGATGTGCCCACGCCGGTGCACAGATTGATCGGCTCGCGAACGTCGGCGTCGACCACGGCGAGCGCGCCGGTCACCACGTCGTCGATATGGATCCAGTCGCGCACCTGCTCGCCGGTGCCCCAGATCAGGAAGGGGTCTTCTCGGCGCCGGGCCCGGTCCAGGAACGCGCCGAACGGCCAGTCGACGCCCTGGTCTTCCCCGTATCCGGAGAACGGCCGTACGACGTGCACGGGCAGCCCGGCCAGCACCGCAGCGGCGGCCATCCGCTCGCCTGTCAGTTTCGCCCAGCCGTATGAGGCGTCAGGGGTGCCGATGTTGTACCGGTCGAACCGGACCATCGCCTCGGACAGCGGCCTGGCCGTGGCGAAATCGCGCTGGTAGTCGATCGGATATGCGGCGCTGCTGGACAAGTAGAGCACCCTGCGCTGGCCGGTGCGCACCGCCCATTCGAACATTGCGGCGTCCAGGGCCAAGTCGAGCGCCATGTTCATCGGCAGGCCGTCGATTGCGGCTCGGTGCGGGGCGGTCGCCGCCGCGTGCACCACCAGGTCGTAAACGTCGCGGCAGGCGCGGAAGATGTCGTGCGCATCGATGCCGCCCGCGTAGTCATCGATGTCGCACACGTCGACCGACCACCCGCGACGCAGCAGTTCGGCCTCCATGTGGCGGCCGACGAACCCGGCCGCCCCCGTGACAAGGGCGGTCTTCATCGCAACCCCCAGATCCCGAAGCAGTACGGCAGGCCCATTGGGCGGAAATCTGCGGTCGCGTAGACGTGCAGGCGCCAACCGGCGGCCGTGAGCATCGCCTCGACATCCTCGCGCGCCCACGCCCAGTAGTGCTCGGGGTTGGAGTCGTTCCAGGCGTCCACGGGCGTGGACAGCACCAGCATCCGCGAGCGCTCGCGAATCCTGCCTAACGCCAGGTCCGGCTCGTCTAGGTGTTCGAGCGTCTCGGAGCACACGAACAGGTCCACGTCCGGAATCTCGTGAATGGTCTTCTCGATCGGGCCGCAGTGCTGATAGCCGGCCGCGAAATCGCCGTAGTGCTTCACGGCGGCCGGAATCGAGGTGAGGATCGCGCCGTTGCCGCACGACAGGTCTGCTGCGGCGGCCACTCCGTCGCCGGCGAGCCAGCGGGCGACAGCGATGGTCACGTCCACGCGCAGATGGTGGTCGTACCAGCGCCGATGGTCATGGGGCGTCCGGTACAGGCCTGCGAGTTCGTCGTCCGTGTAAGCGGGACGAAGCCGCTGCCGGGTCACCGTGGACTCCTCGCGAGCGCCTCGCGCACCGCCAGGACCTCCGTTGGCCCATGTTCGCGCATGTACGCCTGGAACGCTTCGCGGTCCCTCTGGTACATGTCCGGGGCGTTGACTCGACGGTAGCCGTCGTCCCATTCGGCGGTGCCGGCAACGGGGTGGAGATGCTCGACGACGACGTGCGGCAGGTAGGTGATGCAGCCTGCTGACCGGCCGAGCGTCAGCCAGTAGTTGTCTACGTACAGGTGGTGCAATGTGGGCGGCGCCATGTGCCCGAGGCTCTCAATCACCGACGTGCTGACCGCCACCTGCGTGGGCAGGCTGGAGCGCTGCACGAGGTCATTGCCATACACGAAGCCAGGCAGCGAACGGAGCGCATCCACGTACGCCTCATCCCAGTCCGGCGTGCGCGGCCGGTGGTCGTCGCCCATCATCCCGATGGCCTCGACGTCCGGCCATGTCGCGAGGACGTGCGCGGCGCCGAAGTTCAGCGCGGTCACCATGGTCCCGGACGGCTGCGTAATCAGCGTGGTCAGGGGCCCCCAGTGCTCCAAGTCGGCCACAACCTGCCGGTACTCCCCCGCATTTGGGTCGTCCGCGTCGATAACCAGCAGCAGCTTCGTGTACTCACCGCAGGTCTCGGTGAATGCGCGGGCCAGTTCGGCGACCGCACCGGGCCTGCCGCGCGTCGGCACGACCACGACCATGCTGCCGGTCCCGTCCGGCGTCACGAGTCCACCTCCGCAACGGGCGGAGAGTAGACGTCCTCACCGATCCACACCTGCTTGAGGTGTGTCGTCTTCACTCTGGTGTCCACAAAGATCGGGTATCCGCAGGCGACCGCACGCGCGCAGAACGACAGGTCCTCCGAAAGCACCAGGCCCGTGGTGGGGTTGGCCATCCGGCCGTACCAGTTCTGCCCGTACTGCTCGGTCACCTTGCCCAGGACGTCGCGGTGGATAACGATGCACGCCGAGCCGGTCGCGGCCACCTCGACCAACTGCTCGCGCGGGTAGTCCAGCCAGGCAGTGAACCCCTGGCGGCCGTCGCCGACCTCCGCCCAGCGGAACAGCGTGGGACACGGCCTGGTGCGGTGCCCGCCCATGCCGTCCAAGGCGTATTCCTGCTGGGAGAAGCACAACGCGCCGACGATCGGCCTCTCGGCCGGGTCTGCGGCGGCGACGAGCCGGTCCAGCGTGTCCTCGGTGAACCCCATGTCGGTGTCCGTCCAGAACAACCACTCGCCCTCGCCCTGCAGGAACCGCGCCACCGTGGCATTGCGGGCATCCACGATGCCGCCCGTCCCGTACCGCATCCCCAGGTAGCCGCCCCGCAGCACCCGCCGTTCCTTGGCCAGGTCGTAGCCCAGCAGACCCACCACGCTCTGGTGCCAGGAGTAGGCGACCTCATGGCCGTGCACATACGCCAGGCAGGCGCTGCCGTCCATCGATGCAGGCACCACATCGACCGACGCTTCGGTCATAGCCGTCACTTCTGGGCTCGCGGCCGGCGCGTCTGACTCCGTTCGCCGGGCGCTCTGGTGGCCCGCTCGACCGGCGGTTCATCCGCCGCCGACTCCACGCGGTCGACCGTCCGGTTGACGAACCGGTTATCTGCCGAGAACAAGCCCGGGTTCGCCTTGACCATCGGGTCGGAGGCATCCCACGCGGTGCCGCGAGGGATGTGCATACGCTTACCCTGCCAGGTGATGTTGACGGTGTCGGTCGCGATGACGACGTCCATGATCTGCACCTCTCCGGGCGGTGTGGGTGGTTGGGTTCCCGCCAGCCGACCACCCAGGCGGCCGGCGGGAAGCGAAGGGATCTTCCTCTACTGGTTCTGGAGCAGGCGGAAGCCCAGGTCATTGATGGAGTTTCCGCCGTGGCGAGCCCACGCGAACCAGCCGCGCTGACCGGTCGGCCTGTTGTTCGTGACGTCGAAAAGGTGCGGCACCAATTCGACGCTCATCCCGGCCCTGTCCGCGATCAGGTAGTTCCGGAAGTCGCCGACAACCAGGATGTTCGAGGCGCCCGTGGTGCCGGTGAAGTCCGGGAAGTAGGACGCGAACGCGATCGGCCGCATCCGGATCGTCTCGATGACGCCGGTCAGGTCGACCGTGACGAACGACAGGTTGTTGCCGTTGCCGAAGGATGCGACCTCGTTGCCGACGTCGTGGTTCATCACCCAGGTGGCGTTCTGCTTCCACCGGTCCGGCAGGGCTCCCCACACCTTGTTGATGTCAGCGCCGCCGAACGCGCCGTCCGTGGTGACGACGACCTCGACGTTGGTGTTGGCGTCCAGGGCGGTGATGATGCCGCGCGGCTGGCCGGAGCCAGTGCCGGTCGCGAACGACTGCGCCTGCAGTTCGTCATAGCCCTCGCTGAGGAGACGGGACATCTCCTCAGCGAAGCCTGGGTAGTCCATCCCGACCTCGATGCTGTACGGGATGAAACCACGAGCGGTGTTGATCGGCACGTTCGGCTGAGCGAGCGTCGGCGAGTCATCCGACACGGCAGAAGCCTCAGCGTCGTACGACCAGGTCACACCGGCCGAACTGACGCCCTTCCACTCGTCGGTCGTGATCGTCACCTGCCGGGCGAGCCCGCGGAAGGGGTTCAGCGATCCCTGCGCGGTCAGGATGATGGTCGGGTCGATCAAAACCGGGACGCCGTAACCACCCGCGTTGTCAGTGCCGCCGGCCATCGCCCGAAACTCGGCGACCGCCCGCGCCTCTTCGTCGGTGAAGCCCGGCTGAGAGTAGTGCATGGCCTTGACGAACGCGCTGCGGTACGCCTCATTCTCCGAGGCGAGCAGGCGCCGCCCGATCGCGCCGCCGTCAGTGTCGTCGGTGCGCGTCCGCAGCAGCCGCTCCACCTTATCCAGCTGGTCGCTGCGCAGATGCCGGGCACTCTCCCGACTCTCCAGCACCTTCAGCGAGCGGTCGCGGACCTCCGTACGAGACAACGCCCGCAGTTCGGAACCGTCCCACGGGTCCACCCGGCGCATCACCTGCACGCCGCGGGCGTCGAGGTTGCCGTCGCCGGCCTCGGTGTTGCCGCGGGCGGCGAAGCCTGCGACAAGGTTGCGGCGCCGCTCGCGCTCGGTCTCGCGGGCGCGCTCCTCCTGCTGGTGGGTTTGCGCTTCGTCGCGCAGGCGCACCTGCTCGGCGCGCTGCTCCTCCAGTTCGGCCCAGCGGACCTGCTGCTCTTCCGTGAAGTCCGCGTTGGCCGCGGCCTCGTGCAGTTCGCGCATCTCGGTCTCGATCTCACCGAGCCTGCGCAGAATCTCGTCCATCAGGACGTCTCCTCGCTCAGGAATGGGTAGCGCTGCGCCCTCAAGCGGGCGGCGCGCTGGGGATGGGTGAGACCTGCCGCGTGGTGCACTACCGGGGTGTCCGGCGCGTCGGTCGGGGTGTCTGCGGCCTCCTGCTGCGCGGTGTCCGATGGCTCGTCGAGGATCGGCGCCTCGACTGCTCGGGCGGCCTCGCCGCTGGCGGTGCGGAGTCCGTGCTGGGCACGGAAGTGTGCGAAGGATCGGGCGATCGCTTCGTGCCGGTCAGGATCGCGGGAGCGGAGTTGCTCTCCGTACCAGTCGGTCATGCCGACGGAGCGGAGGCCGGCCGTGGCGGCGTGGCTGGCCGGCCAGGTGACCGGGCCTGCCTCGAAGAGCCGCACCTGCAGGATGGACCGCTCGGGCAACCCTTCAGGGTTGTGGGCGCTCGCCTCAGGCTCGTGATTCCACAATTCGTCGGTGACGTTGAACATGAAGCTGGAGCCGTACCCACCGGCCCTCAGTCCCGGGATCAGGTCCCGGTTGTAGGAGGTGTCCAGCAGTGGCACTTCGGAGTAGGCGCCGTCGGTCCGCTCCTCCAGCGTCTCGGGCACGCCGAGGATCTTGTCGCCGACGAAGAAGTCCATCCCGTGGTTGAACAGGATCTTCACCTTGTCGCCGCGTTCGGCGATCGTCTTGGAGAACGAGCCCGGCAGGACCCTCTCCAAGAAACGCCCCTCATACCAGGAGTTGATTTCGTACCAGGCGCCAAAGGCGGAGAACCGCAGCACCATCACAGGGCTGTCGCTCTCCGCGCGGACCTCGGCACGTTCATCACCTTCCGGCGGCTGGTTCCCAACGGCGGCGCTCGTCATCAGGTCCACGGGTGCGGTGAACGCCCGGACGGTGATCAGGTCACGCTTCACGGCTGCTCTTCCTCCTCATCAAGGACGGCGCCGTCGGGCACTTCCTCGTCAGCGGGTTCGTCGTCGTTCTTGTCTTCCGGTCCCGTCGTGCCGGCTCCCTGCGAAACCTGAGCGCCGGGCGGCTGGAGTTGCACCGACAGCAGTCCGGTGTGCACGAGCAGGCTGGAGTCCTGGGCAGCAGTCGCGGCCTGCGCCGACTTGGCGGTGAAACCCTCACGCACCAAGCTCGCGATCGTGGACGCCTCTACCTGAAAGATCTCCGCGGCGTCCTTTTTGTCCTCACGCAGAAAACTCACGTCGCGGTCGTCATACCAGAGTTGGGCATTCGGCCTTGACGGCAGCAAACTCGCCAGCGACCCGGCGGCATTCCGCCACAGCGGCCTCAGCGTCCCGTCGCCGAACCGGCGGCGCGCCTGCGCATAGTTGGAGTACGTCGCGGACGCGAGCCCTTCCGACAGGCCCACGATGACCGGCGGCACACCCAGAGCCGCGGCTATCCTGGTCTCTCCCAGCGCCTGGATCGCCTTGTACGACATCTGTTCGAAGCTGTTGCCGACCGTCTTCACATCGGCCCCGCCGCCCAGATACAAGGTGCGGTAGGCGTTGACGGCCCCGCGGTGGTTGGTCTCCATCTTCGCCTTGAAACGCTCGAACACCTCGGGTGTCACCGAAGCGTCCATGGTGACGACCATGTTGGGGCTGGCGCCGTTCTCAAAGAACTTCAACTTGTGGGTCGTGGCTGCCTGGTCACCTTCGATGTCCCGGATAACCGCCTGTAGCAGCGACATGCCGCGGAAGGAGGCCGCCGGGTCCGGGATCGGCGCGTAGTGGCACACCTCCTCCGGCAGCAGCACCTCCGTGCGGCCAGTCGGCGGCTGGTAGATGTAGCCGATCAGTTCCGCGTCCAGGTCGAACGCCTGCAAGTCCGGGTCCTCGTACGAGCCGAGCACGATGGTCACCCAGTCCGGCCGCAACCGTACGATCCGGTCCCGTCCGTCCCGAGACCGTCGCCGAGTCGCGAAGAAGGCGCCCGCCAGGCTGCTGTCCTGCTCCATCCGCGCCAGCAGGTCGCCCGTCGTCGCGCCCGGCCATGGCCGCTCCAGCAGGGCGAGGTCCTGCCCGCCGAACAGGTTCCCGGGCCGGCCGCTGTTGAAGCCGCGCCACTGAAACCGCGCCTCGGAGAAGACGAGCAGCCGCGACAGCAGACACGCGAACACAACGCCCGACCGCTTGTAGACGCCGTTGACGATGCCGTCGAAGTTGCCTTCGACGCGCTCCTGCGACCCTGTGATCGTCTGGTAGAAGCCCTGTCCGAACGGATCAGCAGAGAACAGGTTGAGGTAGTCGTCCCATCCGAACCTCGACAGGGCGGCGGGGCGCTGATAGCGCTCCGCGTGCCGTCCGGTGATCCTCTCCAGCAGGCTCATCGGATACGCGACCGCCCGCCACTACTAGGCCGCGCCCGGGCGTCACGCCAGCCCTCACCAGCCGCCACCCATGCCACTGTCAGCCCGAGCCACAGTTTGCCGACGAGCCAGCCGAGCACATATGGAAAGCCCACCAGGAGCGTCGCCAACAGACGAAGCAGCGCGAGCAGGCCCTTGCGGACGTCCACCCGGCGTGACCGTTCTGAGATCCGCTCCAGCGGCACCGTCAACGCCACCCGTCCGCCCTCCTACGCCCACACCGCGAACGGCTCATACGGTTGGTCTTCCGGCTCGGGGGCAGCGATCCGCCACAGCACGATCACCATCGCGATACAGCCGTCGATCTTGCGTTTCGACTTGCCCTTGGACAAGGTGAAGCCGCGCTCACCGGGCCTCATGGCGGCGGACTTGACATGTGCCCCCAAGTCGGGGTCCCCGTCCTGAACGACGTCGCCGCCCACGATCATCTCCAGGGCGTGACCACACGCCGGCGCCATCCGCTCGGGCGACTGCGGGAACTCCACCATCAGGAAGCCCTCATCTTCGAGCTGGCGGGCGGGCACCTCGAAGAACCGGGGGTCGTAGGTGACCTCAACGACCGTGTAAGCGTTGGCCAGGTCGAACCGGATGTAGTCCACCACCGCCTGATGGTCGATCTTCCCGGAGCCGTCGGGGTTCCAGATCTTCGGCTTGACCGCGACCTTGCCGTCCGGCCGCTGCCAACCGGTCAGCACGGCGACGGAGTCACGGCGCAACGCCATGTCCACGGCTACCTTGACCTCAGCCTTGGCCGGGATCGTGGCCTCGCCGGCGCACTTGTCCCACGCGCCCGGGTAGTCCTTCAGCCACGAGTCCTCAGCGATGTCGACCCAGCGGTTCGCGAAGTAGCGGAGCCACTCATGCCGCGGCATCGACGGGTTTCCCCAGTCGTTGACCCGGTCGGCCACGTTCCACAGCACTCCGGCCGCCTTCGATGCGGCCCGCACGGCGATGGCGCGCTGCTCGGGATCCTCATAGTCGAGGTCCTCCGGGGCTTCCTGCCAGTCGAAGTACAGCCTTGGTGCGAGTGCGGGGTTCTTCAGCACCCGCAGGCCGCGTTTGTACATGGCGCCCAGCAGCGAATGGTCCACGTCGAACCCGGCCGTGCTGAGGTTCAGCACCCGACCGGACCCGCGGGCCGTCTTACGCTTCTTCGTGGACTTGGAGATGACCGTGTGCACGCGGGCCTTGTTCGAGCCGACGTCGCCCCACTCGTGGAGTTCGTCGCAGATGAACAGGTGCGGGATGCCGCCCTCGTTCGTGCCCGCCACCGCGGCCACGCGCCGGATCTCGCCCGGCCGCCCGTCGCGGAACTGGATAACACGCTCGTAGACGGCGAAGAACCCGCACAGCGGCGCCTCGGTGATCTCGTCGTCCCGGCCGCCGACCATCTGGCCGGCCTTGGCGAACAGCTCGTCGGCCTGGTCGTACGACGCCGCCGCGATGTTGATGATCGGCGAGATCGGGGCGATCTGTGACGGGCCGGCGAACTCCAGCAGCGCAATCGCCGCGATGAACGTGGTCTTCCCATCGCCGGTGGCCGCGCCGCGAACGCCCTCGTCGTACCGCCACTGATCGCAGCGCGGACAGTACTCATACCAGCGGTACAGGAACTCCTTCTGGTCCTGCCGGAGCCGGAACGGCTGGCCGAACGTGTCCCCCTCGGGGAAGATCAGGTTGTCCTGGATCCACCGGACGGCCAACCCGCCGAGAGACGGCCACAGCTTCCCCGGCTCAGGAGCCCACCCGCACGCCGTACAAGGCTGGTCACGCGTCATCGACGACCCCGCTCACAACCTTCAGGTGCGGATCGCGCGGGTCCGGCTCGTCCTCGTCCTCGACATCGTCCGGGCCGCTGTACCGGGCGTTCATCGAGGCGAGCGACCGCTGTTCACTGATCGCGGCCAGGCCCAGCGACGCTGCGTTCAACCCGCCGATGCCGAGCTGCTTCTCGCAGTCCCGCACGACCGTCATGGCCTGCTCGGCGACCTTGTACAGCGGGTTGATGACCTCCTGGCCCTGCGACCCCGTCACGAGGGGCTGCGTGTCCGCCTCCGCGATCGTGCGCAGGTAACGGTCCAGCGCATCAATCCAACGCAGCAGCACCACCTTGGCCGCCGGCGTCACCAGGAGCGCGGGCCGGTCATCCCAGAAGGCGCCCCACGCGTCCTTCGCCGGCTTCGACAAGCCGCGCGGCGGAGCGAACTTCTCCACCTTCGACCCGGCGACCACCCCGAGGACCTGCTGGCCATTCCGAGCGTCGACCGCGGTCCCGGCGACCTTCTTAGCCCGAGGCATCAGATGCCTCCCTCAGCGAAAGCCGTCACAGGCAAATCCCGGGCGGTGGTACCAGCGAAAAAAGGCGCAAGGGGGACGGGTCAGGAGCCGATGATCCACATTCGCGCGATCATGGTGCCCCCCTGGTCCCTCCACGGTCCCATCGGTGCTGGCTGGAAGCGTTGTGTTCGTTCTGTGGTGATGTTGGTGTTGATGTTTTGTTTCGATCAACGTTTCGTTTCGTTGTGTTGCTGCTGGGTGGAGTGGTCAGGGGGCACTGGTGGGGGGGCACCTGGCCAGGGGGTAGGGGGAGGGGGCAGGGGGAGGGCGGGGTCCCTTGCCCTACCCGGTGTGCCCCGTCGTTGCGCCTTTGCTGTAGTTGCAGCGGGCGCACTCGGGCTGGTAGTTGCTCAGGTCGTTCGTTCCACCACGAGCGCGTGAGAGGACGTGGCCACCAGTGAGCGGGTTGTCGGGCGTGGGTGGCTGTCTGCACTCGGCGCACACGGTGGCGTCGGCGAGGATCTGCTCGCGTGCTTGCTGGTGATCCCACCCAAGGCCGCGCTCAGTAGTGGTTCCACGCTGCTGGTCTCGCTGCTGCTGGCGCTGGCCGGCACAGGCCCGGCAGCGTGGCCCCGTCCCCGAATGCAGACGCCGGCAGTCGAGGCACTCCCTGCTGGGCATGTCCTCCCCAATCCGAGAGGGCCCCGAATGTCGACGCCCGAACGGTTGAATCGACATCTCAGTCTGGCCACTCCGCGAAGAAGGCGTACATGTCGGGGACCTTCTCGCCGATGCGGTAGATCACGGTGCGGTTGGACGCCTCGATGCGTATGACATCGCTGTTAACGGTGACCTCGGGATCGCCTTCGCCGCGACGCCACTCGTCGAGAAGCTCTGCGGACACCATGACGCGCGGGTCGGCCCGGTCGACGGTGAGCAGTCCGCTGTCCCCGTGGCGGGTCAGGATGCACTCTCCGACGTTCTCCCACGGCCGTGCCCTCGCGACCCTGGAGGGAGTTGTAGTTCGGGCATGTCAACAACCACCGACGCACGCGCCTGGCGGGGTCCAGCCGAGGTCGATGAGCGCCTGCTGTACAGCGTCGCTCATGAAGATGACGACGCCAGAGTCCTTGACGTCAAGGTGGGTCACGTCGATCTCGTGGATGGCGAGCTCTGCTTCGACCTTCGGCAGGCTGCCCGCCTCCAAGTGGATCGTGAGGGCACGCAGTGCCGGGCTCAGGTTGTGGCCGTCGAGGTCCACGTTCGGGCTGAAGGGCGGGCCGGAGATGGACAGCTTGCGGTCGGTCATGGTTTCTCCCGGTTGGCGAGAGCCCCGAGTCCGGGAGGTCTCGGGGCTCTCATACCTCCAGTCGCGCACTGGAGGATCTCGGGTAGGTCAGGTGGGGATGAGGTTGGTCTGGGCGAGTACGGCGAGCGTCAGACCCAGGCTGAGCAGCGCTACCGGCCACGCCTTCTGGACGCTGGCGATGACGGTACTGGACAGGAGGCAGACGATGGCGATGAGAAGCAGAACGTCCATGCGGGGTCTCCGTTCGTGCCGGAGGTGGGGCGTACCGGAGGTTCCAAGCGGGGATCCTTGGACAGGCTGGTGGTGCGGCCCGGTCCCCAACCCCCCAGCAAAGGCTCGGGCCGCACGTCTCAAGGGGAGCGGCGGCCTGGTCCTCCGACCCGTGGACGTTGGTCCCTTCGGAGGCCAGGCCGGCACCCTGGGTGGGGCTCCGGGCAGCCACGGGGGAGGCTGCCGGGCCGGGCGCGCACTCCGCCTGGATGCGCGCGATTGGAGGGTTCGCATGTCCCGGAAACGCGAAGGCCCCGCTCAGAGAGGCGGGGCGCGGTAGGGCGTTTCGGACATGCCGAACACACCTGGAATCATGGGTTATCCACAGGCCGGGTGTCAAGCCAGGTCACGGGCGGTTCGCTCGGGTCGTTTAAAAGATCGCGGAGTGCTCTGCGTTGGTCCGGCGACAGCCTGATCGTCAACTGGCCGCGCGGCACGATGATGACGTCGCCACCAGGGCAGGGCAGCACGTCGCAGGGCAGAGGAGGGGATGCAGCCATGATCCCCCCATCATCCCAGATCAGTACCGTTATGCGGAGATCTTCACGCTACGCTCGGCCCGTTCGACACGCTTGGCCAGCCAGTCCCACTCGGACAGCGGCCACACGGGGCAGCCCTTCCACCAGGTGCCGATGTCTTTGCTCGGGGGCTCGCACACGTTCTCGCAGACGATCGCGATCAGGTTGCCGGGAAGTTCGCGCACCCGCCACGTTCGCGCACCGCCGGCGGGGGTGTCGGGGGTGACGCCGCGGCACCATGGGCATTCAACGTCGAGGCGTTGCCCGTCGAAGGTGAGGGCGAGTGCGTGCGCCATCTGGACGACCATGGTCCGTGCGATGGGGGCGGCGTAGGTGGCGAGGTCGTCGGTGAGGTGCTTGGCCGCGAACTGCAGGTAGGGGCGGGCGTCGGTGTCGCCCAGGCGGGGCGGGGCCGGCGGTTGGAGTGCGGTATGTGCGGCGACCGCTGCGGCGAGGTCGTCTGCGCGGACGAGGACGTCGTACATGGTGTCGAGGACGCCGAGGTCGAGAGGGGCGGGGTGTTCGCCGGGGGCGATGCTGTTGCGTTCGAGCCGCTCCTGCCAGGCCAGGCGGTCGCGTTCGGTCCGCTGGTCGAGGGTGAGCGTCTGGTGCCGCCAGGGTCGGGGCGTGCCGGGCATGCGGCTTTCGACGAGGTCCTCCCAATAGGAGGCCACCCATTGAAGGTCATCTGTGACGAGCTGGACGTATGACAC